>DASQNN010000490.1:0-2420 GCA_035644955.1 Nodosilinea sp.
GGCGGGAGTGCAGGGCAAGCTCACCCAGCCCATTCGCCAGCTGCGATCGACCTGTTTAGACGTGCTGGCAGAGGTTGAAGCCCGCATTGACTTCGAAGACGACCTGCCGCCCCTGGATGAACCGGCTGTGCGATCGCAGCTAGCCGCCGTGCTGGCGGAGGTCGAACGCATTTTGGCCACCGCCGAGTCGGGAGAGCTGTTGCGCACGGGGCTAAAGGTGGCCATTGTCGGTCGCCCCAATGTCGGCAAGTCGAGCCTGCTCAACGCCTGGAGTCGCAGCGATCGCGCCATTGTCACCGACCTGCCCGGCACCACCCGCGACGTCGTCGAGTCCCAACTGGTGGTGGGCGGCATTCCCATTCAGGTGCTGGATACGGCGGGTATTCGCGACGCCAGCGACCCAGTGGAGCAGATGGGCATTGCCCGATCGCGTCAGGTGGCCCAGGGGGCCGACCTGGTGCTGCTCACCATCGATGCCACCGCCGGGTGGACCGCGGCCGACGAGGCTCTGTACGAATCGGTGCGCGATCGGCCCCTAATTTTGGTGGTCAACAAGGTAGACCTGCTGCCCGCTGGGGGGGTTGCCCCCTCGCCCTGGCCGCAAAACCTGGTCACAGTCTTCACCGCCGCCGCCCAGCAGCAGGGCATTGACGGTCTGGAAGCGGCTATTCTCAAGACGATCCATGCCGACCAGCTCACTCCGGGCAACCTGGAGTTTACCGTCAACCAGCGCCAGGGGGCGGCCCTGACCCAGGCCCGCAATGCCCTCCATCAGGTGCAGCAGACCATCAAAAACCAGCTGCCCCTGGATTTTTGGACGATTGATTTGCGGACTGCGATCGCGGCCCTGGGCAGCATTACCGGCGACGAAATTACCGAGTCGATGCTCGATGAAATCTTCAGTCGCTTCTGTATCGGCAAGTAGATTACAAAACTGGGGCAAAAATTGGCAATTGTGTAAGTGCCGCGACAGGGCTGGCCGGGGGGATTAAATTTAGCGTTGCCAAAGCCCTCTCACCCTGAGAGCCTGAGCGCTTGCTACAACCCTCCAAGTTGACGGCGCAAGCAAGAATTTAGGCTCAACTTGATGTGCCAGTCCGGCCACTGGACACCCTTAGGCCAATAAGTATCCCCAGTGAGTGATACTGACACGACCAGAGTTTCTAATTCCCCCGAGCTAAGCGGTGGGCGGATAGGCAGCGCAGCGCGGCGTTGTCGTTCTGGCTTGCCCACTGCAACGCTGTAGGGGATAACCGCTGTGCCCGTCACCGAATCCGATCTTGGGGCAAGTTGACGTAGGTTTACGTTTGAGCGAAAAGCCAATAAAAAAATCGTCCCAGTTTCTAAAACTGGGATAAGCTAATTGGCGACGTTCGCTGCTCCTACGATCGCGATTTGAACTTATGAATGGGCGACTCCGCACTCTGCCACGGCTGTCTTTTGCTGCTCAGTTCAAACCCGGTTGGGTTAGGGCTGTAACCTACTCTTTGACCAGGATGATGAGAAAATTCCCTCGACCCACAGCACTGCTGGGGCTAGGGGTAGCGACGGCTGTTGCGGTGGCGACAGTGATGCCGAGTTTGGTGCCGGTGGCTCAGGCCCAAGACCTCACCGCCGCGCTGTGGACTCGGGCTTCATTCCCGGTTGAAAACTTTCAAACCTATACCTCTCCTTTCGGCTACCGCAGTGACCCCTACAGCGGTAGCTCTCGTTTTCATTACGGGCTTGACCTGGCCGCCCCCAACGGCAGCTATATTCGCAACTGGTGGGCCGGCGAGGTGCTTTGGGTCGAAGGCAGCGGGGCCTGCGGCACGTCCATTGCAATTAAGTCGGGCGAGTGGACCCACATCTATTGCCACATGCAGGGCCATGTGGAGGGCAGCGGCCAGAACAAAGTCATGGTCGATCGCGCCGGTGGCATTCAGCTGCGGGCCGGGCAGGCGATTCCTGCCGGGGCCCGCATTGGCCGAGTGGGGATGACGGGTCGCACCACAGGGCCGCACCTGCACTGGGGCCTAAAGTATCAGGACAATTGGGTCGATCCGGCGCTGGTGCTGCGGGCTATGTACGTTGGCCAACAGGCGGCGCTGTAGGCGGCGGTGCCTCACCCCTGTCGCACACAGCGGCGATGGATAGCCTGGTTGGGAATCATCGCGTGGATGCTAGGGGTGGCGATCGCCGCCCCCGCCCCGGCCCTGGCCGCCGAGGCGCATCCGCCCCTCACCCTAGACCTGCTGCGCCAGCAGCTGGCCGTCCCCGTACAGCGGGAGGGCCGCGCGACCATTGACCTGCGCAGCTACACCATTGACCTGCGCCCCGACAGTCCTCTCACCGACAGCTTTTACCGGCTGCTGAGCAGCGGTCTGCAGAAGCCCGCTACGGCTCCGGCCCTAGACCTGAGCTATGCCATTGTTCAGGGC
>DASQNN010000491.1:0-3706 GCA_035644955.1 Nodosilinea sp.
CGCAAGAAACAACTGTCCCTGCTGCTGCCAGCTCAATTACAGACGGAGCTTATCCTGTGCAGCAAGCCACCTACGATGACAGTTCGGGTGAATATAGCCTAATGTTACTCAACACTGCGCCTGGGCAGTCGATGTTTCGCAGCGCCAATCTGCCGTTAGCACGTCTAACAGACGAAGAAGTCTCTGGCGGCAAAATGAGTGAGCTGCGCGTTGAAAACGGGCAACCGGCGCTGTATTTGGCCCCCGACTTTCGCATTGAATACGTTCACAACGTTACTGAAACTCAAACCGATCCGCAGACTGGGCAGGAAGAAGTCGTCATTGTTCGTCGCGAACCAAGCTTTTGGACGCCATTTGCAGGAGCGCTAGCGGGTCAGGCGGTCGGCAGCTTACTCTTCCGTCCGCAGTATTATATGCCGCCAATTTATCGACCGGGTGTAGCCCTGGTCGGCCATGGTGGTTATGGACGCAGCTACAACGAAGCGGTTTCGCACTATCAGTCACGCCACCAAGCACCTCCTGCTGAATATCGGAACCGTCAGTTTCGATCGAGTGGTAGGCTCCGCTCGCCTGGTACTACTGCCCCACGCGTCAACACCAATAGACCTTCAGGCAGTGGCGTTGGCAACAGCAATCTGCGACGTAATAATCGACCGACTGAGCGTGCTCGGCCTTCAGGCGGTAGTTTTGGCAGTTCACGCCGCTCGGCCCCACGTCGTAGCTCTGGTCGCAGACGGCGGTAACAGCTTATACCAAATCCGATTTGGTTAACCCCGATTCATGGGCAGGAACCCCGTAGGGCGTAGTATGCTACGCCCCTACGGTTTGGCTTTTGGAGAATCGGGGTTAGTAATTCGGATTTGGTATTAGTGATGCATACAAAAGCTATAGCATCGCCAGAACCGCGATGGCATTGATGTTTAGAGGGGGCGCGATCGCTCCGATTTGCGGCTGTCCCAGGACAGCTCTAGGGCTTTGCGAAAGTCATCCATGGCGATCGCAGCTTCGTGACCCAGGCGAATATTGGTGTGGCCACGGCCAATGTAAGCTTCGGCTAGGGCGGGGCTGAGCGCAATGGCGCGGTCAAAGTCTTCGAGAGCCAGGCTCCACTCGTCGAGGAAGTAGAGGGCGTAGCCACGATCGCAGTAGGCCAGAGCATCGCTCTCGTTTAGCTCTAGGGCCTGGTCAAAGTCGGCGATCGCGGCCTGGTAGTCTTCTTGACGGCTAAAGACGCGGCCTCGGTTGGCCCAGATCCGGCCGCTCTGAGGGTTGAAGCGCAGGGCCAGAGTGTAGTCGGCGATCGCCCCCTCCCGGTCGCCCACCTGGGCCCGCAGCAGCCCCCGGCTGTCGTACAGGTCAGCCAGGCGAAAGCGCAGGTTGAGCGGCGTGTCTTCGCTCAGGGTGGCGTCGGGGCTGTCGAGGGCCAGGCCAACCAGGGTTTGGTTGTAGGAGCGATCTTGCAGGGCGGGGTTGAGCTCCAGCACCGTGGTGTAGTCATCGATCGCGCCCTGGAAGTCGCCCAGCTCGTGGCGCAGCATGCCCCGGTTGATGTAGGCCTCAACGTAGTCGACCTGGCACTCTAGGGCGCGGTTAATGTCGAGGGTAGCCTGGTAGGTATTGCGCAGCTGAAAGTAGGCAACCGCCCGGTAGTTGTAGGCTTCGGCATGGTGGGGCTGGCTTTGCAGCAGCCGCGAAAAATCGGCAATGGCAAACTGGTAGGCTTCGCGCCGGGGCTCGGCCAGGGCGGCGAGAGCTCCCTGTTTAAGGTAGGCCAGCCCCCGCCACAGCAAAATTTTGACAAACTTGGGCTGCTCAGCCAGTACCACTGCAAAGTCTGCGATCGCGCCACCGTAGTCTTCTAGATCGAGCTTGATGCGCCCCCGATTGCCGTAGGCTTTCACCGAAGTGGGTTGCAGCTCAATGGCTCGGTCTAGATCGCCCAGGGCCTCGGCCAGCTGCCCCACCAGGCGATAGAGACTGCCCCGGTTAATGTAGGCGTTGGCAAAGGTGGGGTCCAGGTGCAGGGCGACCGAAAAGTCGTCGATGGCGGCTCCGTGGCGGCCCAGGTCGCGGTGGGCGCAGCCGCGATTGTAAAACGCTTTAGCGCAGGCTGTATCGAGGGCAATGGCCTGGGAAAACTGCGCGATCGCCGCCTCAAAGTAGCCCAAGCGGGCCTGATCAATGCCCGCCTTGAGCAGGTCGCTGAGCTGACGATTTTGGGTTGTCATAGGTCTCTGCCGGGGAATTAGGCACTACACCGCGGGCATCAAAACCGCGTGAATCAAACCTGGGTATTGCTTTAACCGTCGTCGATGCCCCTGGCCCCAAAGTTAATTTCTATTATGCCTTATCGGGTCAGCCACAGTGGGGCTCAAACCGCCGTCTGGCGCAGCGCCCGCACCGTAGCCACTACCCCGGCCACCACCTGGTCGATATCGGCAGCGGTGGTCATCCGGCCCAGGCCAAAGCGCAGGGAGGCGTAGGCCAGGGCGTCTTCTCGACCCAGGGCCTTGAGCACGGGGGAGGGGGCAGTGCTGGCGGTGCTACAGGCCGACCCCGACGACAGCGCTACAATTCCCCGCAGCCCCAGCAGCAGCGCCTGACCATCGACCCCCTCAAAGCTGACGTTGAGGTTGCCGGGCAGCCGCTGGGTGGCGTGGCCGTTGAGGTGCAGGCCACCCAGGGGTTGCAGACCATGCCAAAGCTGCTGACGCAGGGCAACGAGGCGATCGCGCTCGGCCTCCAGGTCAGCCAGGCCCAGTTCGACCGCCTTGGCAAACCCCACAATTTGAGGAGGGTACAGCGTGCCCGACCTGAGCCCCCGCTCGTGCCCGCCGCCGTGGAGCTGAGCCGCCAGGGGCACCCGCGGCCGCCGCCGCACGTACAGCGCCCCAATGCCCTTGGGGCCGTAGACTTTGTGGGCTGTCAGCGACAGCAGATCCAAATTTAGGGCCTGCACATCGAGGGGAATTTTACCGATCGCCTGGGCTCCGTCACTGTGGAAGATGACGTTGCGATCGCGACACCGCGCCCCGATCTCCGCCAAGGGTTGCAGCACCCCAATTTCGTTGTTGGCCGCCATTACCGACACCAGCACCGTGTCATCGCGAAAGGCTTTGTCCAGGACATCGAGATCCACCAGGCCGTCGGGCTGCACCGGCAGGTAGGTGATCTCAAACCCAAGGGAGGCCAGGTAGCGGCAGGGGTCGAGCACGGCACTGTGCTCGGTCTGCACCGTAATGATGTGCCGCCCCCGGCTAAAGCAGGCCTCGGCGACGCCCTTAATAGCCAGATTGTTGGCCTCGGTGGCCCCGCTGGTAAAGACAATCTCCTCGGGGCTGGCGTTGAGGGCGGCGGCCAGGGTTTGGCGCGATCGCCCCACTGCCGCTTCCGCCTCCCAGCCATAGGCGTGGGTAAGGCTGGCGGGGTTGCCAAACTGCTCGGTAAACAGCGGCAGCATCGCCTCCAGCACCCGAGGGTCCACCGGAGTCGTCGCGTGGCAGTCTAAGTAGATTGGCCGATAGACCATAGCCCTATTGCAAACGTCCACTGAGTGAGGACAGGTTCAGCGTAGGGGCATTGCAGTGCAATGCCCCTACCAGAGGATTTCGCCTGTCAAAATGTTTTAACTAAATTACCTACTGCAATACCGATACTTCCAGATTCCATAGGTTCAATCCCGTGGAATAGCTGTCTCGGCTGTCCC
>DASQNN010000492.1:0-3493 GCA_035644955.1 Nodosilinea sp.
CTGCCCGCCAACTGCATGGGCCGCTACCCCCACGAGTTTTCGGGCGGGCAGCGCCAGCGGGTATGCATTGCTCGCGCCCTGGCCCTCAACCCCAAGTTCATCATCTGCGATGAGTCGGTGTCGGCGCTGGATGTGTCGGTGCAGGCCCAGGTGCTCAACCTGCTCAAAGAACTCCAGGCGGAGTTTGACCTCACCTATATCTTTATTTCCCACGATCTGGCGGTGGTGAAGTTTATGAGCGATCGCATTATGGTGATGAACCAGGGCCGGGTTGAGGAAATTGGCCCCGCCGAGCAGGTCTACCGCCAGCCCCAAACCCCCTACACCCAGGCCCTGATCAACGCCATTCCGGTGGGTAGCTTAGACCGGATTCAGGAGTTGCAGCGCGATCGGGCCTCGGTGGCGTAGGACATTTACAAGGTAAGCCGCCCTTGACCCAACCCCGACCCAAGGCATCAACGCTCCCTTGAATGAGAACACTCGTAGGGAGCGTTCGTGGCCAAAGCTCCATTCTGCATGGATGCGATCGCCCTAGCGTTATGCACCTTACGCTCCTGTGACTACTGAAACCTCTACGATTGGTGTTGCCTTAGGCGTTGGGCCAAAAGGCAGTCTTCAAAGCTAAAGGCTTCATCATCAAGCAGAGTTGCAAGAGCCATTTCGATCACAGCTTCGAGGGAGCAGTCTAGCTCAGACGCTTTCTTTTCTAACCCTTCCTTGACGTAATCAGGCAGATAGCCGACCAGTTGATGAATGGCTTCAGGCGGTAGGTGTTGTGTAAAGGCAGTCTGAGTCATAGCACTCTTGGAATCTTGACATTGTAAGGCGGGTTTGAAGCTTGTAAAATCAAGGTTTCTAGCTCATATGCTAGCCCGGGCCTTTGCCATTCGTTTATGAGGACGTACGCGATTCTGACATCATTGGGATCATAGCGGTCAAGCCAACCCCAGAGAAAGACCTTATGACCACCGCGCAGCCTATCCCGTAGATTTTTTGCTTTGCCAATGTACAGCAATTCTTGAGTTCGATGACGAAAAGCATATAGCCCGATGCGAGTGGGGATAGTTTCAAAGTCGCGGCTGAGGGGTTGGCAGTCTTCAAAAGGAGTAAATGCGAGAGTATCAAGAATCTCTCGGGCTTCATGCTGAATCTGACTGGTCATTGAGGTTAGAGGGCAACTGGGCGATCGCTTTAGAGAATAGTAGTCTCTTACTCGCCATAGGCTAAAGGTTTTTGGCAAGGCATAGATTCAGGACTGGTTCAGCCGTTAGTTCTGCATCTATGCGGTGCGTGGTCATGCCATTACAACGTCACGACATTTGATTGCACGCCCCTGCTTTGTTAATGCAGCGGCACATTTTGTTAATGCGATGCCTCGCAACGCTAATGCACGCCCTCGCAACGTTGATACATGGTCTCGCAATGCCAATGCGGTGGCTTAATTTAGGATGCTGTCAATCGACAACGCTATTGTCATAGAACAATTCGTTGTATTGCACGCGCAAACCATTAATGTAAGGTTCAACAGGCTACATCGTTTGCGGCTGGTTGAATGCGAGGCAACTGACCGTAAATTCTGGCACATCGATCGCGCCATCTAGGCGTGCCCATAGCTACTCTGGGGTAGATTTGCACACCGAAATACCCACCATGAAACGCGCCCTTGCTGTTGCCCTGGCCCCCCTTTGCCTAGGCCTTGCGACCACCCTGCCGCTGCCGGGGCTAGAGGGCTGCTCGATGCTGGCCTGGGCGCAAGAAACCCGTACCTACGGCAGCGATGGCAGCAATGGCCGCAGCGGGCGATCGGGGCGCGATGGCGCTGCTGGGGCAAGCCAAACGGCGATCGCCGACGGCACCCCCGCCAGCTTTTCCCTGGCTGGCAGCGATGGCGAAGATGGCGAGAATGGCGAAAACGGCTATCGGCCCCGCTGTGGTGGCCAGCCCCGCAATGTGGCCTACCACCTGCGTGCCCCCGACGGGGGGGCGGGGGGGGAAGGGGGGCGCGGCGGCAGCGGCGGCAGTGGTGGCAACCTGACGGTGTACTACGGCGATCGCGCCGCCCTCCGGCAGCTCTCGGTAGACGCGCGCGGCGGACGATTTGGGCGCGGCGGGCGCGGCGGCAGCGGCACCGTGGGCTGCCGCTGCGACCTGCGTCAGTGGGATGTGCAAACCTGCACCGGTACCCCTGGCCAACCCGACCATAGCTGCCAAACCACCCGCTACAGCTGTCGCGATGGCCGCAGTGGTGCCAACGGTGCCTTTGGCCGCGATGGTGCCCCCGGTGCCGACGGCCAGCTGTGGATTGTCAACCAGATGGAGCCACTGCTGCCCGAGACCCCAGCCCTAGCGGTAGGGCTGCAAACCCTGGCCACCCAGCCGGTGCGGCTATCGCGCAACCTGTGGGCCGAGCGCAGCGGCGCCAACGCTCTGCTGGCCCCCGGCTCGCGGGTCAGCGACATTTACCGGGAGTACACCGGCCGCGTGGAGGGCAACGTCAGGCTCGACTGGCAGGCCCCCCGCCCGCTGGGAGCTTTTGCGGGCGGCGATGTGCGCACCGAAATTCAGCCCGATGGGGCGCTGACGGCCACCTTTCCAGACAACCTCTGGGCCGAGTACACCACCCGCCGCCAGGACGACCAGATGGTGATTACCGTGACCAATGCGGTGCGAGCCAGCGATGTGACCCGGTTGGCCTCAGGGGGGGTGCAGGGCAGCGGCGCTGACCTCAAGGCCGTGGTGCTGGACCTGGCCGGCGAGTCGGCCTACCTGACCACCCAGTTTCGCGTCACGCTGCGCACCACCGTCGGCGACCCCAGAGATAACCGCCGCCCGCGCTACGTCACCGTTTACGACGAGGTTGTGCCGGCGGAACTGGTGAGCCTGGCAGGCAACCGCTTTGAGCTGGCCCTGGGTCGCCTACCCATCGATCGCGGCCCCCTGACCCGGGGCAGATACGCCCAGATTGACATTACCGCCGTGCGATCGCTAGGGGGCAACAGTGCCCAGCAGTCTATATCGTGGCAGGGCCAGTTTTAGAGCCAGCGTTAGGGTCAGCGTTAGGATCAGGGATTGCGTAGATGGATAAGGGGGTAGATGGAGGAGCCGGCAGCATCCTGCTAAGTTGTCCATACCAGTGGTTTGAACCGAACTTTGCAAAGTCTTTAGGCTGTGAAGCAGAGGGCGCAGTTAGAGGCCACTATTGGGGAAAAAAATGCCCCCGTCCTGAGTTTGGTGATGAACGTTGCGCAAATCCCAATCGGTTAGCGGTTTGCGCCGCTGCATTTTGGTTATATTAGCGGGCGAGTGAAAATTCCAGTGAAAATCGTCGCCGTCAACCCACGAGTTTAAATGCATGACTATCTCCTTTGGTCGTCATCTGTGCGGCAATGCGGCGATCGCCACCCAGCAGGAATGGTTAATTACCAACGGCACCGGCAGCTACGGCTGCGGCACGGTAGCGGGGGTGCTTACCCGGCACTACCATGGGCTGCTG
>DASQNN010000493.1:0-8753 GCA_035644955.1 Nodosilinea sp.
CGAGCTGCCTCTAGTGATGGGCTGCTACGGGGTGGGGGTGTCGCGCCTGGCCCAGGCGGCGGTGGAGCAGTCCTACGACAAAAACGGCATTGTCTGGCCCGTGGCGATCGCGCCCTACCAGGCGATCGTGGTCATCCCCAATATGGGTGACGACTTACAGGTCGAAGCCGCCAAGGCGATCTACAAAGAGCTGCTGGCGGTGGGGGTCGAGGCGCTGCTCGACGATCGCGGCGAGTGGGCCGGGGTGAAGTTCAAAGACGCCGACCTGATTGGCATTCCCTACCGCATTGTCACCGGGCGCGCCCTGGGTGACGGTAAGGTCGAAGTAGTCGAGCGGGCCACGGGCATTGTGCAGGAAGTGGCCCTGGCCGACGTGGTACCCCTAATCAAGGGCTGGATCGACGAAGAACTGCTGGCCAGCCGCTAGCACCAATCCCACATCGCACCGCCTCATCACCCCTAAGCACGACGGGCCATGGAACTGATTACCATTATTCTTGCGGCCCTGCTAGGCGGGGTGGGCACCGGGGGCGTCGTGGTCGATACGCTGGCCGAGGCGGCCCTGCGCAACCAGGTGGCTGGGGCCGAGTCGCTACAGGTGCGCATCGACAACGTGCCCAGCTACCAGCTAATCAACGGTCGCATTGAGCACACTCGCGTTGCCGCCCGGGGGGTAGAGTCCCGGCAGCTGCCCGGCCTGCGGATCGACTCTATTGATATAGAAACCGACCCGGTGGATGTCGACCTGGGACGGCTACAGCAGGGCGAACTGGTGCTGGATGAACCGGCCCAAGCCGCCCTGCGCCTGCGCCTTAGAGACGACGATTTGAATGCCTTCTTGCAGTCGCCCCTGGTGCAGGGCTGGCTCGACACGTTGCAATTTAACCTGCCAGGAGCTGTGGGCGATCGCGAGCAAAACCGCTACGGCTTGGCCAACCCATCGCTGGAGTTTTTAGAAGGCGATCGCTTCCGCGTTGTGGTCGATCTCCAAGACCGGGTGACCCAGGAAAACACTGCCATTGTGATTGACCTGGGGCTGGCCATTGTCAACGGCCATCGGTTTGCCCTGGTCGACCCCACCATTACCGTAAACGGCGAAGCAACCCCGCCCCAGCTGCTTGAGTTCTTTGTGCGGGGAGCCCAGGATCGACTGACCCTGCAGCGGCTAGAGACATTGGGCATAATTGCCCGCATCATCAACTTTAAAGTCCGTGACAATGAGTTAGATATCGCTATCTTTGCCAGAATAGAACCAACCTCTCCCTTTCTGAGACGACAGCCCGCTTTAGAAGCTGTCCCTCCTCCCCCCTAGGGCCGCCTGGGGTGACTTAGGCTAAAGCCATGACCCCCGTTTGGAATCCAACCATGCACTACAGAGATAAGCTACGGCAAATTCCCCTCGGTATTTTGGCTGGGTTGACCACCCTGGTGCTGGCATCGGGTGGGTCTGTGGCCTGGTTTACCTGGCGTGCGATCAATCCCACCCCCCCGGTGGTTGAGTTTCCGAGCATTGAGATCGAGACCGACCCCCTGCTGGCCCTGCCAGAGGTCACCGAGCCGGTAACGTCTCCCAACACCGCCGAAACAGCCCCCAAAGACCCGGTGGCTCAGCCTGCTCCGGCTCAGGTGGCCGGCCAGGTCTACTGGCTCAAGGATGAAGGCACAGGGTTTACGCTAGTGGCCCAACCCATTTCTGTCGCCGCCGATGCCTCCCCCTCCGACCAGGTGGCGGCGGCCTTTACCAACCTGCTTTCCAAATCGGGCGACCCCAGTCAAGCGGCCTTCACCACCATTCCCGAGCAAACCCAACTGCTGGAGGCCAGCGTGGAGGCCGACGGTGTCCACGTTGATCTGTCGGGCGAGTTTGAAACTGGTGGCGGCAGCGCAGCCATGATGGGTCGTCTAGGCCAGGTTATCTACACCGCTACCACCTTTGACCCGGCAGCTCCAGTGTGGATTTCGGTAGATGGCAAACCGCTAACCCTGCTGGGCGGTGAGGGGCTTGAAGTCAGCCAGCCCATGACCCGCAGTGACTTCGACGCCGGTTTTCAGCTCTAACCCCCAATCTGTAGGGGCGAACAGGTCGTTCGCCCTACGGTCGTTTGCTCCCGCCCACCCCCATGATGTGCACATTCTCATGACTATCCAAGCGGGGAAAGCAGGATTTACGGTTTCCTTTGCCCAGAGACGCTTTACAATAAGTACCCATGTTCCACCGTAGAGCGCCCTATGGATCTGTTTACTTCGGCCCTGCCCCCCTGCCGCCTCGGCAAAGTGGTGAAGTCTAACTCCCACTGCGACTATGTGGTGCAGGTTGACGATGCCCAGGATGTCTGCTCGCCGCCGACCCCCGAAGATTGCGGCTTTGGGCAGTTTGTCAGCTTTGACAACGACAGCCGCCACTGGGCAGTGGGGCTGGTGTACAACTCGCAATTGTTTAATCCCCTCTTTTTTAACAGCGGGCCTCGACTCTCTAGCGAGCCCGACCCGCTGTTTACCCCCGACCTGGTGCAGGAAACCCGCACTCTGCTGGGGGTGGTGCTGGTGGGCACCCTAGAGGAGGAGAACGGCCAGCGCTACGGAAAACACGGCATTCCTCGGGTGGTGGTGCCCGCCAACACGCCGGTGTACGGCCTCACGCCGGAGCAGGTGCACTGCTTTCACTGCAACCAGGATGGGCAGACCCAGTTTAGCTACTACAGCCACCTGCTTAAGTCAGGGGGGGTGTTTGCAGCCCAGCTGGCCCAGCAGGTGCTGGCCGAATTGGTAGACAGCGGGCTGTTTACAGGGGCCGACCAAAAGGCGCTAATGGTGCTGGGCAAAGAGCTGAGCTGGAAGAATACCCTGGGGGCCATTCGCTAGTAGGGCTGAAACTAGCGACCTCGCAGAGTTTAACTATGCCGCAGAGAGTGCGGGGCAAATAGGGTGATGTTTAGCTTGCGGCAGCCCCAAAAACTCGTTTCAAGAACTGCAACCCCCGTGCCACAATTAGCCCAATCCCCTACGTTAGTAACAGGGCAGCCCGGTGGAACCGTCTTCCCCCAGTGCGTCAAACAGTGCGTCAAATAGTGAGCCAAACCCAGCCCCGCCGTCCGGGGCACCTACCCCACGGCAGTTGCACAGCATCAAAGCCCAGCTTGACTTGGTGCTGCTGGCCCTAGAAGCCCTTACCGGCCTGGGGTCCGATGCCATGCTGGCGGCGGCAGACGCGCTGGGAGTATCGGATTTGCTGAGCGATCGCGTCAATCTCTGGCGACTACGGCAGGCTAGCCCCCTGCGCAAGGGCCAGGGCCGCAAAAAGCTCGATGTCGACGAAGCCCGCGCCCTGGTGCTGGTGTGTTGCCATTTGGCTGCCGCCCACCGCGAGGCCATTCGACCGGCCGTAGCGCGGCTGGAAAAGGCCCTCGCCCAGGGGCAGCCCCCCCACCGCACCGCTCAGCTGGGCGACTACCTCGATGCCTTTAGCAACGCCTACCAAGACCGCATGGAGGGCGACCAGACGGCCACCACCGACGAACTCACCAGCCTGGGGCTAAAGCTGCTGGTCGATTTGCTGTTTTACAGTGGATCTGGAGGCAGCCGCAAGCTTTGGGTGGCCCTGCTGGAGCGGGCGGAAGCGGTGGGGAAAATTTCAGTTGAGTGATTTAGTTGGGGTGTTATTGAGCTAAGTGCTATGGCCGCGATCGCCTCTGTTACGTCCTATGAATATGCAGCCGGCACCTGTACCCTGCGGCTGGTGGGAGAACTGTCGCCCCTGAGCCAGGTGACAGGGCGGCCAGTGCTGGGGCGATCGCGCTTTTACCTCCAGGTGCACGATAGCGATGCCGCCCAAGGGGCTGACCCTGGCCCAGCCATCATCTTTGAGGCCAGCGGACGAGAGCCACAGTTCTCAGTCCTGAGCGAGCTGGTGCAAACCTACGTGCAGCGTCACCTGAGCGCCCAGGCGCTAGCCGCCGCTGGCACCGTTTCTCGACGAGAAAATTCGCTTCAACTGGTGGGGCTAACCCGCCATCGGCTGACCCTGGCTGTGCCCCCCGAGCCCCCAAAAACCGTAGAGCTTTCCACCCTACAACTGTCTGATCTTGCCGATGCTCTGGATCAGGCCGACAGCAACCTTCAAATTCTGCCCGACGCTGCCCTCCCCAAGGCTCGCCGGGTCCGGCCCAGGCTGCCGCTCTGGCTCGGTTCGGTAGCTGCGGTAGGCATCGCCGCTCTCCTGGGCAACCAGTTCCTCACGACCGCCCCCAGCCCGGTGGTTCTTTCTCCCAGCGAACCACCCAGTGGGTCTACGGTCCAGTCACCCTCTAGCGATCGCCAGCTGACCCTAGAGGAAGCGGCCCCCTCTGCCGCCTCCGAAGCCAATGCTGGAGAGCCTGCCCCCGCTGCTGGCGCAGCGCTGCCCGCACCCGTTACAACTGCTCCCACTGGCCCAGCGATGCCTCCTAGCCCAGCGGCCGGGGGCAGAGCACCCAAGCTATCGACTCAGCCCCCAACTACCGCCCCAGCAACCGCCCCTAGCCCTCCCGAGACCGGTGCTTCAAGGCCATCTTCTCCCCCCCAGGCCGGGGCGCGGGGTGAATCGCAGGGTGAACCTAGCACCGATACGGCTCTGCAACAGGCCCAGCCCGCCCCCAGTTCCGATGCCACGAGGTCTGCTCCCGCCAGCCCTGAAGCCTTTGAGTCAGCGCCCAGCATCGCCGCCACCAGCGCCCCCGATTCGACCCTCGATTGGCTCACCGCCCTTACCCGCGCCCTTGAGCAGCAGTGGCGACCGCCGGCAAACTTGGCGGCTCCCCTGCGCTACAACCTTACCCTTGCGCCCAATGGCACCGTAACCGCCCTGACCCCACTTAACTATTTCTCAGAGACCTACCAGAACACCCCCACCCTGCCCCAGCCTGACACCACCCTGCCTGGCGTTATTCGGGATGACGCGATTACGGTGGAAGTACAGTTTTTGCCTTCTGGAGAAGTCGTGGTGGTGCCGCCTGGGGAGGTCAAGCCCTAAGGCAAAAATGCTAGGACGGCTGCGATCGCTGGCTCTTGCGCTTGGCCTTACGCATCTGCAGCGTTGACATGGCCTTGTCGACGGGGAAACCAACCACAGGAATGACCTGATGCTTGCGATCGCGCTCTAGCTGCTGTAGCTCGGTATAGTCAATCCAGTGGATGCAGTCTACCGGGCAAGTGTCGATCGCCTCCTGAATAATTTCTTCAGAGTCACCATCCTGGCGGTAAACGCGCGATCGCCCGTAATCGGGCTCCATGTAAAAGGTGTTGCGGGCTACGTGGGCACAGTGCTTGCAGCCAATGCAGGTAATTTCGTCCACATAGACGCCCTTTTGGCGCAGCTGACCACCTAGTTCGGGTTCAAAGCCGGTGCGATCGCCCTCTTGGCGCAAGCTGCCGCCCAATTCAGGTTCATAGCCAGTGGCCGAGACTTCGAGCGGCCCGTCAAAGTGTGTCATTGTGCTTGCCGTGTTGTTATGCCGGGTGTGCTTTAGAACGCCCCAAGGGCGCTAATACAAAACAAGGGGCTAGCTAGCCCCTTGCTCAGGCTTCAAAAGGTCAACGCTTTAGCCGTTCCAGCGCTGTACCACCAGCCGTACAGAGCCGTCTTCGCGCACCTGCTCCTCCGCTAGCTGAAAACCCTGGCGGGCTGTTTCAGTCATCACGGTGTTATAGGCGTAGCGCTGAGTCACCCGGCTCAAAAATCCCTCCACCGACAGCGGCTGCTGCCAGTACTGAAGGTCAGCCACCAGCTCATAGTCGCTGGTTTCAGCATTGCGGCGAAAGCCGATGTCATAGCCATTTTCTTGGGCAATAACCACATCAGCCGTCTGAGTTGTGCCCTGGTAGCCGCGCACGTCACAGGGGCCAGCTTTCCAGTCGGTACCCAGGTCGTTTAGAGCCAGCTTGAGGGAATCCAAATTGCGAATTTTGGTTTTGATTTGGCTAAAGTGTGACATTTTCTGTGGGTGGATATGGAGGACTATAAAATCGAAAAAATCAAAAACGTTACCACTGACTGTAGGAGGTGCGAGCAGCCACAGTTTCGGCAGCCGTTTGGGGGTTGTGCTGAGCAAAATACTCAGAGGTCGTTTGGTGCGCTACCACTGTGCCGAGCTGAGCCTCAATGGCCGCAGTTACCTCCGCGCAAGAGGCACCCACAATACCCGTCACCGTCTCTTTGACCCGACCATCGGGGTAAATAATGAACTCTAAGGTTTCCATAACTGCTCAGCCTCTAAAGGTATGGAATGCGGCCGGGGTAGTCAACGCATCGATCCACTTAAATAACCCCTATCTTTAGCCATAAAAACGATGTTATCAACCT
This sequence comes from Nodosilinea sp., assembly GCA_035644955.1. Lineage (GTDB taxonomy): Bacteria > Cyanobacteriota > Cyanobacteriia > Phormidesmidales > Phormidesmidaceae > Nodosilinea. The sequence goes on from DASQNN010000493.1 coordinate 6,338, forward strand.
GATCCTAATCAAGTATCGGGTACATAACTCGCCATCTTTCATTGCGAAAGTCAATATGCCGTATTGATTCGGGGAGTGGCGCATCCATTAGATGTAGTGTCGCGTAACTTTAAGGGAGCGTCAAGGCAACTTTTGTTACATATTGAAGTGTTTCTCAGGGCTGACAACCGAGTTACGGCATTTCAGCCCTGAGGCAGTTGAGGGAAATGTTAAAAAGCTTAAAGTATTGATCCCCTAATGCTGGTAATACCGGAATTAGGGGACCTATTGCCGTCCCATGAAGCCCAATTACCCTCCTGGGCTGGCCGCATGGATGGGATCGGGTTGCTCCGAATTGGCAGGACGACGGATGGCAAGTTCGGGGGTAGGACGCCGGTGGTGATGCAGTGACTCCAGGGGCACAGGCTTTCCTTCCTGAATCGACTGATGCAGGGCTTGGATGATGCGGATGTCGTTTAGCCCCTCTAGCCCCGAGGGTTCTATGTCCTGATCTTGCTGAATACAATCTGAGAAATAGGTGAACTCAGCGGCCAGCTGGCTGTGGGGCTCAAAGCTGCGCTCCTCGGTTTCTCCATTTACGGTCAGGTAATGCTTCAGTTCTCCACTCCAGGCATAGGCTGGGTCTAGCCGCAAATCGCCCTGGGTGCCCAAAACGTGGTAGGTAGCTACGCTGCTGACCCCAAAGCTAACGGTAAACGTCGCCAGTCGCTGCTGGGGAAAGCGGAGAATTGTGGTGGTCATTTCGTCGACTTCGCTAAACCGGGCCTCGCCATTGTTGGCAGCCACGGCAAAGACCTCGGTGGGTTCGTCTTGAAACAAATACCGGGCCGCGTTGATACAGTAGATGCCAATGTCTTCGACAACGCCGCCGCCCGTTTCCTGCTGAAGCCGCGTGTTGCCCTCCTCCACTTGCTGAGAGAAGACCGAGTTAAAGATGCGGGGTTCGCCAATTCGCCCTGACTGCACCGTCTCGATGGCCTGCAAGTTGGCTGGCTCTAGGTGCAGACGGTAGGCAATCATGAGCTTGACGCCGTTGCGCTGGCAGGCCTCAATCATCTGCTCTCCCTCGGCGATTGTAGTGGCCATGGGCTTTTCGCACAGCACGTGAATGCCCTGGTTGGCCGCTCGCACCGTGTACTCACAGTGAAGATGGTTGGGGAGGGCGATGTAAACGGCATCTACCTCACCGCTAGTGAGGCAGTCTTCATACTCGTCGTAGCTATAGGTGTGCTGAATGCCGTACTTCTGGCTGATTTCCTTTAGCTTGGTGGGGTCATCAGAAACCAGGGCGACAATTTCAGAGTTGTCACTGTTGGCGAAGGAGGGCAGGGCCGCCACCTGGGCAAACCAGCCCAGCCCGACTACGGCGTAGCGAATTTTGCGGTTGTGCTCTGGTGAGCCATTGCCCTGGGAAGTTGGGCCGTTGGTCGAGAGAGGGGGCGAGGAAGCCATGGGGTGTCTCCAAATCTGAGGTTAGTCTGAGGTCTTGGGCCGCTCTGAGTGACTTATGCCATCACCCTAAGCACCTCATCTCTCTGCAACCTCTAACTCATGAAACACCTGACCCTTACTATCCCTCAGCCCTTAGTTAGAAGTTATACCAAATCCTTCTTGGCTACCCCCGATTCAACAGGGCGAATGCCATTCGCCCCTACGGTTTGGCCTTTTGGGAATCTGGGGTATGTGATTCGGATTTGGTATTAGAAAACGATCGCACCTACAGAGGCTAAACACTTTTCTCTTTCCTGAGCATAAAAAAAGCGCCCCCCGAGGGGAGCACTTTTTCCTAATCAATCAATGGGGTAATCGCTTGTGACTAGCCGATGATTTCAGGAGCCTCGGCAGTAGCCAGGTCAAGGGGGAAGTTGTGAGCATTGCGCTCGTGCATCACTTCCATACCCAGGTTCGCCCGGTTGATCACGTCAGCCCAGGTGCCAATCACACGGCCTTGGCTGTCCAAGATCGACTGGTTGAAGTTGAACCCGTTGAGGTTGAACGCCATCGTGCTGATACCCAACGAGGTAAACCAGATGCCAATCACCGGCCACGCACCCAAGAAGAAGTGCAAGGAACGGCTGTTGTTGAAGCTGGCGTATTGGAAGATCAGACGACCGAAGTAGCCGTGGGCGGCCACGATGTTGTAGGTCTCTTCTTCCTGGCCAAACTTGTAGCCGTAGTTCTGCGACTCAGTCTCGGTGGTCTCACGCACCAGAGAGGAGGTTACCAAGGAACCGTGCATGGCGGAGAACAGAGAACCACCGAACACACCGGCTACCCCCAGCATGTGGAAGGGGTGCATCAGAATGTTGTGCTCCGCCTGGAACACCAGCATGAAGTTGAAGGTACCCGAGATGCCCAGAGGCATGCCGTCGGAGAAGGAGCCTTGGCCCAGGGGGTAGATCAGGAACACGGCGGT
>DASQNN010000494.1:0-2437 GCA_035644955.1 Nodosilinea sp.
TACCCACGGCGTGACCCAGGTGGTCGAAGGCAGCGCCTGGGCCGTCAGCCGAGATGCCCTGGCCCCCGGCACCCCCGATCTGCTGCGCGTGTCCCTCAAGAGCGTGGGCCAGTCGCGCATCGAGCTGATCGACACCCCCGGCCTCGATGAGGTCGATGGCGAAGACCGCGCCGCCCTGGCCTGCCGCATCGCCGAACAGGTCGATCTGATTCTGTTTGTGATTGCCGGTGACATCACCCGGGTTGAGTACGAGGCCCTCCAGTCTCTGCGCCAGGCCAGCAAGCCCATGCTGCTGGTGTTCAACAAGATTGACCAGTACCCCGAGGCCGATCGCCAGACCCTCTACGAAACCCTGCGCGATCGCCGCCTGCAAGACCTGATCTCTCCCGACGAAATTGTCATGGCGGCGGCTTCCCCCTTGGCGGTGCAGGCTGTGGCTCAACCCAACGGCGAAACCACCTACAAAACCGTGCGCACCCAGCCCCAGGTGGACGACCTCAAGCTCAAAATTCTCGACATTCTGCACCGCGAAGGCAAAGCCCTGGTGGCCCTCAACACCCTTATGTACGCCGAGGGCATCAGCGCCGAAATTTTGGAGCGCAAGCGGCAAATCTGCAATCGCATTGCCGAAGACACCATCTGGAATGCCACCATGATCAAAGCCGTGGTGGTGGCCCTCAACCCCATCACCGTGGCCGATCTGATTGGCGGCACCGTCGTTGATGTGATGCTGATTCTCAACCTGTCGCGCCTCTACGGTCTGCCCATGACCCGCCCCGCCGCCCTCAAACTACTCCGGCAGATCGCCCTGGGGCTGGGCGGCATCACCGTCAGCGAGCTGGTGATCACCCTGGGCCTCAGTTCACTCAAGGGCATGCTTGGGGTGTCGGCGATCGCCACCGGTGGCCTGGCGATCGCCCCCTACATTCCCGTCGCCCTGGCCCAGGGTGGCGTGGCGGGTTTGGCCACCTATGGCATCGGCCAAATCACCAAAACCTACCTCACCAATGGTGCCACATGGGGGCCTAACGGACCAAGGGCCGTCATCGGCAATATTCTAGATGACCTCGATGAAGCCTCGATTTTGAATCGCATCAAAGCTGAACTACGAGCCAAGATTTCGCCTTAAAGCCGTGAAAAATATCTAGGAGATATATTTGTGAATGCCCACGATGGTGCTCCTGTAGCCTATTTAGTGATCGCTGGAGCGTCCGGGTCGGTTACTAACGCTGGTGAATTGGCACCACGTATGGGTTCTACTAGAGCTATAGAATAAGCCCATAGCTACTGTAGCGAATGACTACCAATGCCAATCTTGCTGAGGGACAAGAGCTTAAGAGTATTGGTTAACCCCGGTGATCATGAGCCACTACATGTTCACGTCATTAGCCCTGAATTTGAAATAAAGATCGATATATCAGGCGATCAGGCTTGCGTGCTAGAAAAAGGTCATAAACATCAAAATACAACCAACGCCAAGCACACTAGGGCAGCACTGGCGCTGTGCCAAGCCAATTTACAGTATCTAAAAGCAGAAGCCCGGAAATACTATGTCTAGTGAAGAATTTAAGCTGGCTGAAAGCGTTGCCTACGATGCAACTACCCGAGAAGTCATTGTGACCCTAAAGGACAGTTCTCGCCATGTGTGGCCCATTAGGCTATTGGAAATGGTGCAGAGCGGAGCCGATGCCTGGTTGCCGTTGGAAGGGTTGACCGATGAACAACTAGCGCATGTGGAAGTCTACGGTGGCGGACAGTATATTTTGTGGGATGAGTTGGGTCAGGTGTTTAAAGTTTCTGATTTACTAGCTGGGGTTTATGGGCGCGAGGAATGGATGCAGAAGCTAATGGCTATGACTCAATAGCTGGATCAGCCCAGCTCACTTCACTATAGTGGGCACGCTCTGCGTAGGAACGATAGTGTAAACCTAGTATTCTGCAGCCTAAGTCGGCCAACTGTTCCTGAAACCTGACAACCTAGTGCAGCGTCAAACTCAAGTTTTAGGGGGCCACAAGGTCATTTGCGCCGCAATGCACCGCAAGGAGACCATGCCAAGAATAGTCACACCCTAAATTCCAGCCTTCGCAACGCACTACCACCTGAAACCCTAAGCAAGGGTTGTCATATCTGTAACAGGCAGCACTTGTGGTTTATCAGACTTAATACATTGCATAACGCTCAGACGAGGCTCCGCCAACGCGAAGCCATGCACTCTGTATGGACCACGCCAGAAATAGCCACAATCCCAAGTTTAACGTTGACAGACGACTAACGATTCGGGGTATCCGTCACGTTATCGACGGTATCGGATGTCTGAGGAACAGGTGACTGAATAACGGGGGGTTGGGGCACTGGCGTTTGGGGAACCTCAATTCGAGGAACCTGGATTCCAGGCACAACGGTTTGTCTACCTGGCACTGTCGTCCCTGCGGGTGC
>DASQNN010000495.1:0-8421 GCA_035644955.1 Nodosilinea sp.
TTAAGGGTCTCACCGCAGCGCCGTCTTACCTCAGTTTCCGACCTGGGAAAACCAGGGGGGTGCCGTGGCATTTAGCTTAAAGTTTCCGAGTACAAGCTCGGTCTACTGCCGCCGATGCTGCTTGGCTCCCGTTCGGAACAAACATAGATCGACAAACATTGTTGGTAGTCACCAACGCCGTAGTGAGACTTCATCTACTATAACCAACACCCTGGGGCAAACCGCAAGGGGAAACCCGATCTCTACCGACCGGCTATCCCTAACCACCGTGATCTAATATGGCAGCACCGGGCTTGGCCCTGGGTGTTCAACCTCCGCAAACCCCTATGGTTCCTGACGACTCTGCTTTTCTTGCCGTACCCGATACCGCCGTCGCCCCAGTGGTGCCCGGAGTCGATGCCACTGCTCCGGCCGATCTAGATAGCCCAGCCGACTCAGCTGCCCCAGCGCCTGCCCCTCCGGTGGATCCCCGTACTCAGCTGCGCCTGCGCAGCGAGGGCGAGCACCTGGTACTGCTCATGCCCAGTGCCCCCCCCGAGGCAGAAGGCGGTGCCCTCTCCTGGGGTGAGCTGCTACAGCACTTCAAGCAGCGGCTGAATGGGGGCGAACCCTTCTGGCAACCCAATACGGTGGTGCACCTGGCCGCCCGCGATCGCCTGATCGATGCCCGTCAGCTCCAGGCCCTTGAGGACGTGCTCACCGCCGCCCAGCTGACCCTGAAGCGGGTGATTACCAGCCGCCGCCAGACAGCCATGGCTGCGGTTGCCGCTGGCTACTCCGTCGATCAGCTGGCAGCGGAAGACAGTTTGGTGCAGTCGCCGCCGCCCCTCGGCAAGCCCCTGGCCGAACCCCTATACCTGCAAACCACCGTGCGATCGGGGGTCGAAATTCGCCACCCCGGCACGATTGTTGTGCTGGGGGATGTTAACCCCGGCAGCTCGCTGGTGGCAGAGGGCGACATCTTGGTGTGGGGGCGGCTGCGGGGGACGGCCCATGCGGGGTCAGGAGGCGATCGCGATCGCTACATCATGGCCCTGCAAATGCAGCCCACCCAGCTGCGCCTGGCCGACCTGGTGGCCCGCGCCCCCGATGGCCCTACCAATCAATACCTGCCAGAAGTGGCCTACGTGGGCGACAACGCCATTCGCATTGCCCAGGCCCAGGCCTTTGCCCGTCAGCACTTCAACGCCACCCTTGGGCGGGGGGCGCAGCTCACCGATGCCTTCAAGGTTTAGGGGTCTGCCAGGCCGAAGGTGACAGGTTTGTGGGGTTCGCGGCGTACGGTTCAAGGACCGCCGTATACCGTAACCGCGAACCTTGTAGATCGACCAAATTCGCAGTCCTCAGCCTACGCCCATGGCGTATCATTAACGGTTGTTTTCGTTGGGTAGTTGGTTCTTTAAGGAAAGTTGGGTTCGTCCATGACTCGCATTATCGTAATGACCTCGGGCAAAGGGGGCGTCGGCAAAAGCACCTGCACCGCCAACCTGGGCATGGCCCTGGCCCAGCGCAACCAGCGGGTCGCCGTCGTCGATGCCGACTTTGGCCTGCGCAACCTCGACCTGCTGCTGGGCCTCGAAAACCGCATTGTCTACACCGCCCTAGACGTGCTGGCGGGCGACTGCACCGTTGAAAAAGCCCTGGTGAAAGACAAGCGCCAGCCCACCCTGGGCCTGCTGGCCGCCGCCCAAAACCGCAACAAAGAAGCCATTACCCCCCAGCAGATGAAACAGCTGGTGGCAGGCCTGGCTCCCAGCAACGACTTTATTTTGATCGACTGTCCGGCGGGCATCGAGATGGGCTTTCAAAATGCGATTGCCCCCGCCAAAGAGGCGATCGTGGTCACCACCCCCGAAATCTCTGCCGTACGCGACGCCGACCGGGTGATCGGCCTGCTCGAAGCCAATGACGTCAAATTCACCAAGCTGCTGATCAACCGCATCAAACCCAAGATGGTGCAGGAAGACCAGATGATGTCGGTGCGCGACGTGCTCGATATTCTGGCGGTGCCCCTGCTGGGGGTGGTGCCCGACGACGAGCGGGTGATTGTGTCGTCTAACCGGGGCGAACCCCTGGTGCTCGACAAAGAGCTCTCCCTGGCCGGGATCGCCTTCAACAACGTGGCCCGCCGCCTGCTGGGCGAAGAGGTACCCCTGATCGACCTCAACGCCACCCACGACAACCTATTTAGCCGCCTGCGCCGCTTCTTTCGCGGCTAACCCTCTCTCGACCGATCTCGGTGTTCGATGTTATCTCTACCTAGCCGCCAGTGCCGATGCTAAGCGAACTTCTCGATAGGCTGTTTAACCGCGGCCGCACCATTACCCCCCGGGCCGAGGTAAAGCAGCGGCTGCAATTTGTGCTGGCCCACGATCGCGTCGACCTCACCCCCGAGATGGTCGAAAAAATGCGTAAAGAGATTCTTGAAGTGGTCTCCCGCTACGTCGAACTCGATCAGGAGCACTTAGAATTTACCCTTGAAAGTGACCAGCGCATGACGGCCCTGATCGCCAACCTGCCCATTCGCCGGGTTCGCCCTGAGCTTCCCCCCCTCGAAGCCTTAGTTCCTCCTGCCGCTGTCCCTGCATCTGCGCCTGTGCCCGAGGCCACTGCCACCAGCCCTGAGCCCGCTCAGGTTGAGCCCATTAGCCCTGAGCCCGCTCAACCTGAGTCCGCTGAAGCTGGGCCTACAAACCCTGGGGAGCCCGCAGCGTCTGCCGAAACTCCAGCGGCCACCGAGCCCCAGGCCTTCATCGACCCCACAAAACCTGCTGCCACCCCGAATGAGTAACGCTCCCGACGCCTGTGCTTCCCTGGCCGCCTGTGTCGATGCCCTGGCGCTCAATACCATTCAGCGCCACCTGTTGATCTGCGCCGACCAGACTAAGCCCAAGTGCTGCGACAAAGCCGAGAGCATCGTCGCCTGGGACTACCTCAAGAACCGGCTGAAAGAATTGGACTTGGATCGGCCCACCGCCGATCGCCCGACCTCTGTTTTTCGCACCAAGGCCAACTGCCTACGGGTTTGCCACCAAGGCCCCATCTTACTCGTTTACCCCGATGGCGTCTGGTACCACAGCGCCACCCCAGCGGTGATTGAGCGCATTATTCAAGAACACCTGATTGGCGGCCAGGTCGTCGAAGAATTTGCCTTCCTGGAGCATCCTTTGGCCGCAGATACGGATTAAGTCAGCGATTGAGGATCTCCTAGGCCATCAGCACCAGAATCATCCCTACAGAAGCTTGGTATAATCCCCGGCAGCACCTATGGGGTAACAACAGCATGGCAGACTGGCGGGTGATTGAGGGGGGCATTACGGCACCCAAAGGATTTCAGGCAGCGGGGGTTACCGCAGGGCTCAAACCCTCTGGCGCGCCTGACCTGGCGCTGATCTATTCAGACTGTGAGGCGATCGCCGCCGGAGTCTTCACCACCAGCCACGTGCGCGCCGCCTGCGTTGACTACTGCCGCCAGCGCCTCGAAGCCCGCCCCAGCGCCCGCGCCGTTCTTGTCAATGCGGGGCAGGCCAACGCCTGCACCGGCAACCAGGGCTGGGTTGACACCATCGAAAGCGCCGTCTCCCTGGGCACTGCCCTCAACCTGCCCCCCGAGGCGGTGCTGATCGCCTCGACCGGAGTGATCGGCCAGCGGATCAAAATGGATCAGCTCAAGGCGGGCATTCCCAAGCTGGTCGAAAGTCTGTCGCCTGAAGGTTCCGATGCCGCCGCCGGGGCGATCATCACCACCGACCTGGTGCCCAAATCGGTAGCTATGGAAACTACCATCCACGATCGCCCGGTGCGCATTGGCGGCATCGCCAAGGGCTCGGGCATGATTCACCCCAACATGGCCACCATGCTGGCCTTTGTCACCTGCGACGCCACCGTGTCGCCCACCCTGTGGCAAGACATGCTGCGCCGCGCCGCCGATCGCAGCTTCAACCAGATCACCGTTGACGGCGACAGCAGCACCAACGACACTCTGATCGCTCTGGCCAACGGTGAATCGCGCACCCCCGCCATCACCGACGAAGGAGCCGAGGCCGACCAGCTCGAAGCCATGCTCACCGCCGTCTGCCAGCACCTGGCCAAATCCGTCGCCCGCGATGGCGAAGGGGCCACCTGTTTGATCGAGGTCACCGTCACCGGGGCAGGCAACACCGCTGCCGCCAACCAGATTGCTCGCGCGATCGCCGGGTCGTCGCTGGTGAAGTCGGCCATTTTTGGCCACGACCCCAACTGGGGCCGCATTGCCGCCGCCGCTGGCCGAGCCGGCATTACCTTTGACCAAAGCGACCTGCGCGTGCAGCTGGGAGACTTTTTGCTGATGGAGCACGGCCAGCCCCTAGACTTCGATCGCGCCGCCGCCAGCGCCTACCTGACGGCGGCCACCCAGGGCGAATACCTCAAGACCGACACCGTTGCCATTCAGGTCACGGTGGGCGATGGGCCCGGCCACGGTCAGGCCTGGGGCTGCGACCTCAGCTACGACTACGTCAAGATCAACGCCGAATACACGACCTAGCTACCGCGATCGCTGGAGGTCAGGTCGGTGGCGTAGCCCCCGCTGAGGTGATCGGCAGGCCTGCCCTGGCGGGGAGGCTGGCGCTTGGGACGGTGATGGGCCAGGTTGGAGTAGGTGGGCCAGTTTTGGGCTTTGCCCTGGAGCCGCGCCTTGAGCTGCTCGGCGGCCAGGGCGTAGCCGCCGTCGGCGCCGTCGATGAGGTGAAAGTGGCGATCGCGCCGATTCATGATCAGGCAGGTCATCAGCGCCCGGTCCGACACGTGAACGCCATAGGCCAGATGGCCCTGGGCCTGGCGATCGTCCAGGTAGGCCACAATTTGCTGGGTCTGGGCGGGGCTGCCAGCAATTACCATGCGCAGCGTGTCGTCAATTTTTTGGTAGTCGGAGGCCGTTCGCACATCAGCCCGATAGCGCCCCCACTCTACCCCCCCGGCCGATACGGCAAACTGCATCAGCCCCAGGCCGAGCAGGCTCTCCAGGTAGGCTCTTGCCGTGTAGGTAGCGCGATCGCGCCATCGGGAGCTTTTAGCCCTAGCTTTTGCCTCCGCTCGCAGCCGCTGGGGGTTGAGGGCCAACCTGAGAGCCGCCGGGGACACCGGATGGTAGCTTTCCTCGGTGCCGTAGATGCGGCCAATGGTCTCTAGCACCTCGCGGTAAAGGTACCCATTGACGTAGCCGCCGCGGGGGAGCGCCGCCACCATCAGGCTTAGGGTGTGGCCCTGGGGGCTGGGAATATCCTGCCAGCGGCACTCTAGTCCAGTCAGGTTAGCGGCAGCGCAGTCCCCTAGCGCCGCCAGCCGATACGTGGCGTCTTTTTTCACCAGTTCGGTGGCGTAGGTCAGCCCGCCGCCGATAAAGCTGGCCTGGCAGTCGGTGGGGCTGAGGCGAAATTTAGCTACCCGCACCGCCCGCTGAGGGGTGAGCACCGCCAGGGGAACAATGCCCACCCGCAGATCCAGCCCAAAAGAGTCGTGGGCCAGGGCCCGAATGCCGAGCAGCGCTGCTCGGGCTACCTGTACCGCCGAGGGAGGAACCAGCAGCAGTGCTCCATCGCCGCCAAACACAAAGGGCACCTCCAGCGGCGCAACGGCGTTCAGCACCGCCATAATTGAGCTCGCCCCCAGCACATTCACCTCTTTGTACTGCCCGCGCGCGATCGCCTGGGTAGAGGCCACTACGTCGGTAATCAGGGCGTACCAATCCTTTGGGGCCTCAACGTAGTTGTTGGGGTTGGCCAGCTCTAAAAACTGCTCAAGGGGCGGCAGGTCGGCATAAAACGTATCAGAAGTCATAAAGTCGGGGTCAAACCCTGATCACAACGGTTAGCTAAAACACCATAGGCCAACGGCCCAGCTCTGTTTCTCCTGTCTCTAGTTCTATTGTGAATCCCCCATTGCTGCCCTTGGGACTCCCATCCTCAGCTATATCAGATCTTTGTATACCGGCTTCCGACCGTGATTTCAGGTCTACCCACCGCTCCATCTCCAGGCAGCACCAGCGCCAGCGCCAGCGGAAAACCCAGCTAAGGGGCAGGCACCGAAGGTAAGTTTTTAAGTTAGCTTGACAGTAACGCCGCTCGACCTGCTATATTATCAAAGCGAAAGCAGTGGGGTGTCGCCAAGTGGTAAGGCACCGGGTTTTGGTCCCGGCATTCCTAGGTTCGAATCCTAGCACCCCAGTTTTAGTTCAGCCGTTGGCGTTTAATCGTCCTCGTCTTCTTCGTCCTCGATGGCTTGAATGGCAAGGAGAAGTTCCTCTTCCTGCACCTCAAAGTCTGCTTCGGAAAGCTCGCCCATATCAAAGGAAAGCTGGAGGGTAAGCAGCTGTTTTTGCAGACTTTCGAGATCGTTGGTGGAGACGTCGGCCTGCTCTAGGAGCTTGTTAGCAACCCAGCTAATGCCCTCAATGGGGCCGAGGACGGGGGCAAACAGAAGTTTAAACAGCATGGGAAAAAGGAATAGTAAGGGGCAAGGTTCGGGGTATAAGGCGGTGCTTAAACCCTGAACCCCTAGTTCAGCTGGGCGAAGTTGTAGGGGGCGGTAAAGGTGTTGTAGCGAATCCGCAGGCGATCGCCAAAGGTGCTGTCTACGGCATCGACGGCCTGACTAAATGCCGCCTCACTCTCCCAGGGAATCAGGTAGGCGGCGTTGTAGATCATGACGTCGGTTTGGGGCGCGTTTTCTAGCACGTCCTTGGCCAGCGGAGTTAGGGCCTGGCGAAACTGGTCAACTATATCTTGTTTGCGCGCCTCCATCGCCGCCTCGATCTGCTGGCCGATAAAAATAACCTGCTCCATGCCCAGCTGGGTGCCTTCGAGCTGGTCGCGCTGGGCCCGCAGGGTGGCGTCTTCGGCCATCATCATTTCGAGTTCTGTGGATGGCTCCCACTGCACCTTGATGCTCACCTCACGGCAGCCGTCGAGCCGCTTAAACAGCTGGGTCAGATCGTCGGCGTAGGGGTCGACCAGATCCACTTGCACCTGCTCCCAGCTCTCGACAATGAGGCCAAACTGAAGCGGCAGGAGGGTGCGGTGGCCCTGCTCCATGGCGGCTTCGAGCACCTTTTCGTGGCCCAGCAGGTTTTTGCGGCTAGACAGGTAGCGTTTTTGGCAGGCGATGGAATAGAGAAAGGTGAAGTCGCCCATCGGCTGGGTCTGCACCACCTGGTCATCCAAACCGGTTAAGGGTAGCTCAGCGGGGCCAGGGGTCGGAAAAATACCGTACAAATAGTAGCGCTCAGCCATAGGTCGTCTCTTGGGGGATGGTCCTAGGTTGCCCTAAACCCCTAAACGCTGCGACACAATTCGCGATCGCAGGCCGAATTTCTAAGGCTATCAATCCCTTTAGGTTAATCGCTATAGTGTTTGAGGCATGGTCTTGGCGGGTAGGAGGGTAACAACCATGGCAACGGCAGCGCAGACAACCGGCCTTCAGGGTCGCCTAGAGCTTTGGGCCAGCTGGGGTCGGCGGGCGATCGCCCACCTGGGCCGCTCTCGAACCATTGCCCTGGCGCTGGCGCTGGTGGTGGGGCTGGTGAGCGCGGGCTGCGACCCAACCCGGTTTGCTCAGGCCAGCGCCGACGTGCCCCGGCTGGTGCTCAGCGTACTGAGCGACCCGAAGACCTTTAATCCCATCCTCAGCCAAGAGTCGCCCAATATCTTTGGCTTCACCTTCGCAGGGCTGACCACCACCGACGGTATTACCGGCGAAACCGTGCCCGCCCTGGCCGAAAGCTGGGAGATCTCCGACGACGGCACCATCTTGGTGTTTACCCTGCGCGACGGGCTGCGCTGGTCTGACGGTGAACCCCTCACCGTAGACGACGTAATTTTCACCTACGACGTGCTGTTCAACCCCGATATCCCCACCAACAGCCGCGACGGGTTTCGCATTGGCACCGAGGGGCGTTTCCCCCAGGTCAGTCGGCTAGACGAGCGCCGGGTGCAGTTCACCCTGCCCGAGCCCTTTGCGCCCATGCTGGGGAACACCTCGCTGGATATTATTCCAGCTCACATTCTGCGATCGGCGGTAGAGGGCACCGATGCCCAGGGCAGCCCGCAGTTTCTCTCCACCTGGGGCACCGATACCCCCCCGCGCCAGATCGTGGGCAACGGTCCCTTTCGTTTGGCCCAGTACGTTCCTGGCGAAAGGCTGATTTTTGAGCGCAACCCCTACTACTGGAAGCAGGATGACCAGGGCAACGCCCAGCCCTATATCGAGCAAATTGTCTGGCAAATTGTAGGGTCCACCGATACGGCCTTTTTTCAGTTTCGCTCGGGCGGGCTCGATCTCGAAAGCGTGCAGCCCGACTTTTTCTCGCTGCTCAAGCGCGAAGAAGAACGAGGCAACTTCACCATTTACAACGGTGGCCCCGGCCTGGGCACCAATTTCTTTGCC
>DASQNN010000496.1:0-14402 GCA_035644955.1 Nodosilinea sp.
GCCCAGCTCGATGGCGCGCCCGGCCCGCAGCTCAATCACCTGGTCGACGAGCTGATTGCCGGGGCCGTAGGTAGGGCAAGGGTCAGCGGTGCAGGGGGGAGCCTCCGCAAGCCCCACGATCTGGCCCTGGTACACAAACACCATATCCAGCGCCACCGGCACGTTTTTCATCCAAAAGCTGACCGGGCGGGGCCGCCCCATGGGAAACAGCATGCCGCGATCGTCGGGCAGCGCATCGCGGTACATCAGCCCCATGGCCTGCTGCTGGGGGGTGGTGGCTACTTCTAGAAAAATCTCTTCGCCCCCCAACGTCGTTACTGCCGTGACGGCTAGCTGTTGGCCACGAGGGTCAGCCATAGGAGTCTCGATGGTAGTGGGCGTCGACGGGGCATTGTCGGTAGGCGCGGGCGCAGTTGTCGGTGGCGTTGGCCCACACCCGACCCCCCAGACCAGAGCGCTGAGCACCAGGCTCAAGGCCATACCCTGCCGAAGTCGGGGAGCCAGCTGGGGAGAATGACCGCCAAAACAATAGGACATAGAGAAACCGAGGAATTGACTGCGGATGCCCAACTAGGGCCGTACTATTCTAGTCGCTCGCCCGGTGGATATTGCCCTTCACCCAGCCACCCATCTACCCGTCCACCCGTCTACCCATCCACCCATCCACTAACTCTCCCGCAGCACATAGCCCACACCGCGCACCGTCTGAATCAGCCGCTTGTCGTCTTCGCCGTCGATTTTGAGCCGCAGGTAGCGCACATATACTTCAATCACGTTGGACTCACCCAGAAAGTCGTAGCCCCACACGTTCTCAAGAATTTGCTCGCGGGGCAGCACTTCGCGGGGGTGCTCCATCAGGTACTTGAGCAGCTCAAACTCCTTCATGGTCAGCCCAATCATGCGATCGCCCCGCAGCGCGTGGCGATTCTCTAAATCGAGCATCAGGTCGCCAAAGCGCAGATTTTCGGTTTCGCCGGGGGTGGTCTGCAGGTAGAGCTGCACAATTCTCAAGAAGGCATCGGCCCGGTAGGGCTTGAGAAAATAGTCGTCGGCACCGCACTCCAGGCAGGCCACCCGGTCTTCCAGGCTGTCTTTGGCCATCAGCAGCACGATCGGCGCCTTGATGCCCTGGTTGCGCAGGGTTTGACACATCACCAGGCCCGACTCGCCCCCCAGCAGGCGATCGACGATGATCAGCGCCGGGGTGCTCTCGGTGGCCAGGGCGAGCCCCGCTTTGGCGCTGCTGGCCACCACCGGACGGTACCCAGCCTCTTGCAGGTCAAACTCCATCTGGCGAGTTTGGCCCTCGTTAGTACCTACCAATAAAATGTGGGTGCTTCTGTCGGCGGTGGTTGTGCCCATGGGGTGATCTCAGCGTCCTAAAGCGATTAGTGCAACGGTTCGCAGAGGTTAAAAATGCCGGACTAGCTCAACAAAGTAAGGCGATTATAGCGCGCAGCCCCACCTGGAGTTTTTCAGGAAAAGTCTTTGCCCGAGGGGTTTTTAATTCTGAGTTTTAATTCTGTAAATATGGCACCCGTAAGGGTTCATCCCTAACCTATGGAGCTAGACTCACGCTGGTAGGCCAATGGCAGTAATATCACGGGTTCATAGAGACTACCCGCTGGGTGGGGCAAGAAAGCCTTGGTGCCTAATGTTACCGTTAGTGACGGGTCAAAATCCCTTAGAAAATCTTCCCCTTGCTTCTCAGTTGCGTGTGTTAGATTGGGCGTAATTTGCTGCTAGAACCTATATCACATGACATTTGCAAAGCGCGGACTGATCTTAGGCGCAACCGCCGTCGCTGTGGCTGCGGTGACTGTAACCGGCGCCGGGATCCATCTGTCCCAGAGCAAGGCTTTCTTTGAAGAAAGCCCGAAGGAGCTGATTGATCAAGTCTGGCAGCTCATCGACCGCAACTTTGTCGATGCCACCTTCAACCAGGTCGACTGGGATGCGGTGCGGACCGAATACCTAGGGCGTGACTACACGAGCCAGGAAGAGGCCTACGGGGCCGTCCGCGAAATGCTGGAGAAGCTGGAGGATCCCTACACCCGCTTCATGGATCCAGAAGAGTTCCGCAGCATGCAAATTGACACCTCCGGCGAGCTGACCGGGGTGGGTATTCAAATTTCCCAAGACGACGAGACCAAAGAGATCGTCGTTGTGGCTCCCATTGAGGACACCCCCGCCTTTGACGCCGGCATTCGCTCCCAGGACGTCATTTTGTCCATCGATGGCGAGTCTACCGAGGGCATGGAGCTAAACGATGCGGTGAGTAGAATTCGCGGCACCGTCGGTTCTGAGGTCGTCCTTACCATTCGCCGGGGTGACCAAGAGCTAGAGGTGCCCATCGTTCGCGCCCGCATTGAGATTCACCCGGTGCGCTACAACGTTCAGGCCGGCCCTGAGGGGCAGGTGGGCTATATTCGCCTCACCCAGTTCAGCGCTAACGCCGCCGCCGAAATGGGCGAAGCCATTAAAGATCTCGAAACCCAGGGAGTGACCGGCTACATCCTTGACCTGCGCTCTAACCCCGGTGGGCTGCTCTATTCCAGCATCGACATTGCGCGCATGTGGCTCGACAGCGGCATTATTGTCTCTACCGTAAACCGCCAGGGAGTTGTTGACGAAGAAACCGCCAACAGCCGCGCCCTGACCAAAAAGCCCCTGGTGGTGCTGGTTGACGGCGGCTCGGCCAGCGCCAGCGAAATTTTGTCGGGAGCCCTAAAAGACAACGACCGGGCGCTGCTGGTGGGCACCCGCACCTTTGGTAAGGGGCTGGTGCAGTCGGTGCGCAGCCTGGGCGATGGCTCTGGGGTAGCAATTACCGTGGCGAAGTACCTCACCCCCAACGGCACCGATATCAATAAGCACGGTATCGATCCCGATATTGCTGTGGAGCTGACCGAAGAGCAGCAGGAGCAACTCTCCACCAATCGCGAGGCGATCGGCACGGAGGCCGATCCTCAGTACGCCGAAGCGTTGAAAACGCTGGGTACAGAAATTCGGGAGGCCCGGGCTGGAGAGAGTGTCACAACGGCACCTACCAACTAGTCGAGCTATTGAGTTGGGCCAGCCATGGGCCAGTAATGGACGGGTTGAGGTCAAAAGCAGCGGTCTGGGCTACGGCTCAGACCGCTGCTTTTGGCGACGACTGGTCCTTGGGTTGCCGCCCAACACCAGCAGCACCAGGGCCGTGGCCAGCATGCCGGCAGCGGCGCAAAAGGCCAGCAGCACCCCAAAGGGAATATCGATCGATTGCAGGTTGAGCAGGCGAATGGAGACGGGGGTGGCGTTTTGCACGGCGATGATGGCGATCGCAATCACCCAGATAGCGGGCACCAGAGCCAGTAAAAGTCTAATCATTGGGATGGTCTCTTGGGGGGGCGGCGTGATCAGGGTTGCCAAGACAAGGGTTGCCAAGACAGGGTTGCCAAGACACAGGGGCGTTGGGTAGTATAGTCAACTGGGCTATACGAGAAAAATCATGGCAAAACGGGTACAGGTAGTTCTCACGGAAGATATTCGCAAGCTGGGCTATAACGGCGACCTGGTAGAGGTGGCTCCTGGCTACGCACGTAATTATCTTATCCCCAACGGGAAAGCGGTGCGCACCACCCCCGGCGTGCTGAAGCAGGTAGAGCGTCGGCGCGAGGCGCAGAAGCAGCGGCTGCTTGAAATTAAGCAGGAGGCCGAAGCCACTAAGACGGCCCTGACCACCATTGGTATGTTCACCATTCAAAAGCCCGTGGGCGAGAACGAGGCCATCTTTGGTACCGTCACCTCGGGCGATGTGGCCGACGTGATCAAGTCGCTGGCGGGTAAAGAGGTTGACCGGCGCGATATTTCGGTGCCCGATATCAACAAGCTGGGCGAGTACCAGGCCGAAGTCAAGCTGCACCCCGAAGTGACCGCGACTGTTAAGCTGCGGGTGGTTGCCGAGTAGACAGGTGCCCTACCTGGTCAACCCAAGTCCTCTGAAGCAGGCTCTAGGCATGGAGCTTCCTGCTCCAGAGGATTTTTGCTTAGGGTCACCCCACCCGCCTTTCCCTCACCCACTGGCCTTTGCTCCTGGGGCAGGGCTACGCTCGCTGACAGGTGGCACGTCTACCCCGCCCCTAGGGATGGGCTACAATCAAGCCATCCCCAACATCTAGCGCTTTGCCCCCGCCAGCGGCTCAGCCCTAGCGTCCCCGCCCCCAGCCCAATGGATACCCCCCGACTCCACCCCGACACCATTGAAGCGGTGCGCGATCGCGCCGACATTGTCGATGTGGTCTCCCAGCATGTGGTGCTGAAAAAGCAGGGCAAAGATTTTGTCGGCCTCTGCCCCTTCCACGAAGACAAATCGCCCAGCTTTAGCGTCAGCCCCGGCAAGCAGTTTTACTACTGCTTTTCCTGCGGGGCGGGGGGCAACGCCTTTAAGTTTTTGATGGAGCTGAACAAGCGCTCCTTTGCCGACGTGGTGCTGGACTTGGCCCAGCGCTACCAGGTGCCCGTCACCACACTGGAACCCGCCAAGCGCCAAGAACTCCAGCGGCAGCTCACCCTGCGGGAGCAGCTCTACGAAATTCTGGCGTTAACAGCAAAATTTTACGAGCACGCCCTTCAGCAGATCGACGGTGCCCCGGCCCTGGCCTATCTGTACGAGCGAGGCCTGAGCGACGCCACCATTCAGCAGTTTCAGCTGGGGTTTGCGCCAGGGGGCTGGCAGACCCTCTACGGCTACCTGGTCGAGCAAAAGCACTACCCCGTCGAGCTAGTGGAGCAGGCGGGGCTGATTGTGCCCCGACAAAAGGGCGATGGCTATTACGATCGCTTCCGCGATCGCCTCATGATTCCGATTCGCGACGGTCAGAGCCGGGTGATTGGCTTTGGCGGCCGCGCCCTGGGCGACGAAAAGCCCAAGTACCTCAACTCCCCGGATACCGAGCTGTTTGATAAGGGCAAAACCCTCTACGGGCTGGATCTGGCTAGGGCGGCGATCGCTAAAGACGACCGCGCCATCGTAGTCGAAGGCTACTTCGACGTGATTGCCCTCCACGCCGTCGGGCTAGAGAACTCTGTTGCCGCCCTGGGCACGGCTCTGAATGCCGCCCAGGTGCGCCAGCTGCTGCGCTACACCGAATCCAAGCAAATTTTGCTCAACTTTGATGCCGACGCCGCCGGGGTCAAGGCCGCCCAGCGGGCGATCGGCGAAGTTGAGGAGATGGCCTACCGGGGCGACGTGCAGCTGCGGGTGCTCAACATTCCCGACGGCAAAGACCCCGACGAGTTTTTGCAGCAGCACAGCGCCGCCGACTATCGCGCCCTGATTGACGCCGCCCCCCTCTGGATTGACTGGCAAATCCACAACCTGATCAGCGGTAAAGACCTGCGCCAGGCCGACCAGTTTCAGCAGACCAGCCAGGCGGTGGTCAAGCTGCTCAGCGACATCGCCAACGCCGACACCCGCACCCACTACGTGCGCTACTGTGCCGAGATCTTTAGCAACGGCGACAGCCGCCTGGTGCCGCTGCTGGCCGAAAACCTAGTCACCCAGGTGCGCCGCCAGCGTCGCACCACCTCCTCAGAAGCCCCCCAGCGATCGGCCCCGGCGACCACCCCCAGCGCCAGTTCCTTGGAACAGGCCGAGGCCGCCCTGCTGCGCATTTTTCTTCACGCCGCCGCCCACCGCGACGAAATCTGCCAGGTGCTCGAAGACCGCGACCTGCAGTTTAGCTACTCCCATCACCGCGCCCTGTGGCGGCAAATGCAGCGGCTGCTCACCGAGGCCACCGACCCCAGGGCTGACTTGGTTAACCTGCTGCGCAATCAGCTCGCCGATACCGGCCTGGCGACCACCCCCCTGCAGGCCCTGCTGCACCTGGGCGAAAAAACCAAGCGCGACGTGCTCCGCGCCCCGCTGATCATCCGCGCCGCCGCCGCCTGCATGGAAAAAAACCTCTGCGAAAAGCGCTACCGCCACTTTCTCGCCCTGTGGGAAAAGACCGACTGTACCACTGCCCCTGATCAGTTTGCCGAGTACCAGCGCCAGATCTACGCCGAAAAGCGCCGCATTGAAGCCCTCGAAAAAGATCGCCAGGTCACCTTTGAAGACCTAGCCACCATACCCTGGGTCGGCGAACAGTACGATTCCCTTGATCGGTAGGACAGTTTTAGATTTGCGATTTTAGATTTTGGCTGTTGCTGGATTGAGACATGAATTTGGGCGAGGGCAAACAGCCGTTTGCCCCTACGAAAGGCGTTGAAACAGGCAAGGAATTTGTACAAACCCGCAGAGTTCATGATTACCAACAGCTCAATTTGCAGTACAGAGGTTTAAACCGATGATCAACAAATCCTTTCCGTGAGGTCAAGGACGACGGAACGTCCTTGTCGTAGGCCGGAGGACGCGCAGAGCTGGGGGTCTGGGGCCAGCGAAATGACCCCAGCGGTAGATTTGGCCTTTAAACCTTAGTTGTGCGCCGCCACAGCCAATGCTTTAGCCCAGGGGTGATGGTGGGCAGTGCCCACCCTACGGCTTGCCGCCGAGCGCTATCCTAAACGGAGTTTCTGATAACAGCACACCCATGCCCAACGTGGTCATCGTCGGCGCTGGCCCCGCCGGGGCCACCCTAGCCCTGGTGCTAGCCCAACGCGGCATCCCCGTCACCCTAATCGAAGCTGCCCGCAACTTTCAGCGCCAGTTTCGCGGCGAAGGACTTATGCCCAGCGGCCTCGATGCCCTCCACCAAATGGGCCTAGACGCACTGCTGGAAACCGTTCCCCACCGGCCCCTGAGCGCCTGGGAATTTTGGCTCAGCGATCGCCGCCTCTTCCGCGCCAACGAACCGATGGCATCGGCTCGCCCCTGTACCCTAGTCGCTCAACCACCCCTGCTCGCCGCCCTGGTGCAGGCAGCCCAAACCAACCCTGGGTTTGAATGGCTTTCCGGCACTGGAGTAAAAGATCTGCTGTGGCACGAACAGCGCGTTGCGGGAGTATTGCTGACCGACGGCCGCACCCTAGCGGCCGACCTGGTGGTCGGCACCGATGGCCGCGCCTCGACAGTTCGCCAAAAGGCTGAGCTAACCCTAAAAACTCAGCCCAAAAGCATCGACGTGCTGTGGTTCAAACTCCCTGCCCCCCCAGACTACGCAGCCGACAATCGCTTTTGCACCGTGGTCAAGGGTGGGCGAGTCTTCAGCCTCTTCCACGGAGCCGAAGAGGGGCAGCTGCACCTGGCCTGGGCCATCTCGCCGGAGGAACCCACCGAGCAAAAAGATTGGGCAGCCACCTTTGCCGCCCTGGTGCCGCCGGAGCTAGTTGAGCATTTTCGGGCAGTGGGAGACCAGATTTCGTCGCCCCTGCGGCTCTCGGTCGTGGTTGGCCGCTGCGCTCGCTGGCACCGCCCGGGCCTGCTGCTGCTGGGCGATGCGGCCCACCCCATGTCGCCCGTGCGCGCCCAGGGCATTAACCTGGCCCTGCGCGACGTAATTGTCGCCGCCAATCACCTGGTACCGGTGCTGAACGCGTGGGATGACTTCGATTCAGACTTCGCCGCCCTTGACCAGGCCCTCACCCGCATTCAAACCGAGCGAGAACCGGAGATCGTTCAGGCCCAGAAGCTACAGGCCCACGAAGCCAGCCGGGGAGAACTGCTGCGTCGGTTTGGCGTGTTGCGCCAGGGGCTCAGCCAGTTTTCGCCCCTGGTTGGCCCTTTGGTAAAGCGGGTTTGGACCCAGCAGCAGCGACCTCTGCGCGAGGGTATTACCCCAGTGCGGCTAGAGGTTTAGCAGGGCACCAAAACTTGGGTGCCGTCTGCAACCATGGAGACAAATCCGTCCTGCACCAACCCAGATGAGAAAAGAGGTGTTGCTGAATTGAGGCATGGATCTGGATACGGGCAAACGGCTGTTTGCCCCTACGAGATACGTTGCAGTTTTGGTTCATCCTGTATCCGGCAACACCAGAAAAGAATAACCAGGCGGTCTGTCTGGTGGTAAGTTTCTGTACCTGTTTTTCAGGTTTGGTTGCGATCTAGAGAATAGTTTTGGCAGTCGGCTGAGGCTGCTGCAGTGCCGCTAGAGCCGTGTGGTACTGCTTTTCTATGGTTTCTAGGTCTTGCTGATGATTGAGGTTTTGTTGGCTACTGTGCCAGATCGATTCAAGGTGCTGTTGCAGGATGTAGCGCTGTTTGAAGTGGCGGGTAAACGGGGCAATGGCGGCGATCGCAGCCAGTAGCCGGCCTGTCACCATTGTATCGGCACTGCCGTACTGGCGAATTTGATTAAAGGCCGTATCTACCAGGGTCTCAAACTTGACTGGGGCGGCAATCACCCGCAGGGTGTGCGACTGATCGTAGCGGTAGGGCGACGGCAGATCACGACTGGCCAGTCGGGCCAGCCCGTCGGCCAGGCGATCAATACAGCGTATGGCTGTAAAGGGATCGTTAATGCCGGGAGACAGGGCCCGCAGGGCAATTTCGACCAGTTGCTCAATCGGAAATGCCACGTTCTGCTGCTTGGTTAGCTCGTGGCCCATGACAAAAGCTTGATTGATCCGCTTTTCCACATGATGGGTAATGCGATCGGCGGGGTAGGCCACCGCCAAAGGGCTACCCTCAATGATGAAAGCGCCCGGATACGCTTTGACCTGAAGCAAAAGATTTTCATCGCAGGCCACCCGCATGAGGGTTTCGTCTTCAATTGCTTGCAGGTAGCCCGTTTCCTTGGACTGCACAGGCCGGGCGGCGGCTTCAAAATTGGCCGGAATATCCCGGGCACTCTCGTCCTGCGGGTCGAGTTCATGGCCCAAGGCGTCGGGAAACAGGCTATTCGTGACTTGCTCTAGGTCGTGGCTGACGTCGGCAATCACGTGGGATACCTGAATGATGGTGGAGGCGTGGTGAATAAAGTAGATCAGCACCCCAATGCTGGCCATGGCCAGCAAAACCCCCACCGTCACCGAGAGCTGGGGCACAAACAGCTGGTAGTCTTCTCCCCGAACGGTGCGCAGCACCAGCAAGCAGTAGACAAAGGTGGCAATAAAGGTGCCCAGCACGATCTGATTGCCCTGATCTTGCATGAAGTTGCGCAGCAGACGCGGCCCAAAATGGGATGACGCCAGCTGCAGGGCCACAATGGTAATTGAAAACGCGGTGGCCGCCACAGTCACCATTGACCCCGCAATGACCGACAGCACCGCCCTTGCCCCATCAGCTCCGCCCTGGTAGATCCAGCTAAAGGCGCCGATGTCGATGGATTCTGAACGGTCTAGGGCCAGCAGGGTAAACGCCAATGCGATCGCTCCGGCGGCCATTAGCGTCGGCAAAAACCAGTAGCTCGCTCGCAGGCTATCCCAAAATTTGCTGAGCTTGATATGTTTCATGGGCAGGCCGAGATCGAAAAAAGATTGAGCACGGTCGAAATCGAGTTGGTCAAGCCGTTAAGAGTATTCCATCTAGTATTCCATTCAACTAAACGTCCCCCTTGAGGTCGCAGACTGCCCCCGTTGGACCTGTTGCCGTAAAACTCTGGACAAGTAAGCTGGAACACTCTAAGCCCGGTTGGCCGAGCGACCGTTGCCGTCGGAGCCCATTTCGGCCAGCCGGCGCAGCGAGCCCCCAATCTGGCGCGGCGCGGATGCCTCGCCTTTGCGGACAGGCCAGCCCTCTCGCTGCCGAGTGCGATCGCCATCGGTTTCCTCGGTCTGGTCATCGAATAAAATTTGTTGGGTGGGGAAGGGCATGTCAACGCCGTTGGCCGTCAGCTTGTTTTTGATATTGATCAGCACCTGATCTTGCAGGTCGAGCACATCGGCGCGGCGCGGCGGTTGCACCCACCAGCGGGCGCGCAGGTTGACCGTGCTATCGGCCAAATCGACCACAATCACGTCCGGTGCGGGGTGGGGCAGTACCCCGTCGGTATCGTGTACGGCTTCTAAAATCAGGTCTTTAGCAGTTTCGATATCATCGCCGTAGCCAATGCCAATGTCGTACTGCAAACGGCGGTTTTCAAAGGCGGTGTTGACCAAAACTGAGTTGGTAAACAGTTCCGAATTGGGAATTACAATGCGGCGACCGTCGTAGGTTCTAATGGTGGTGGCGCGAGTTTCAATATGCTCAACGGTACCTTCAAATTCTTTGAAGATGATTTGATCGTCAATTTGAAACGGCTCGGTCAATAAAATCAAGATGCCCGCCAAGAAATTTTGCAAAATATCCCGAAAAGCAAAACCAATGGCAACGCCGCTAATACCCAAGAGCTGAATTAAATCTCCAGCCTCTAGGGACGGAATAATAATTGAGAGGGCGACAAAAAGACCCACTAAAACGGTAGCACCCTGGGCTAAACGCCCCAGAACTAGACCGACATTTCGAGTGCGCCGCTGCCGCTGAGTCAGTCGTCTAACCGTTGTTCGAATGCCTTTGGCGACCAAAAAGAAAATTAAAAATACGACAATGGCCAGGGCAACATTTGGCAATAAAGCCAGAAAACCATTGGCCATCGCCTGAATTTTCCCCAAAATGGGAGAATAGTTAAAATTCATGAAACCAGAGAATAATATCTCTGCCAGCCTACAGAAAATCGAAGAGTTTAGCCTCTATCTGTAGTGGGTTAATGGCCCCGCCGGGTTAGTTGTTGGAAGTGGGGGCTTCTAAAACATTGCTCTAAAACGTTGATACTGACTAGAGGCGTAACGTCAAACGCCCGGCCAAATTCTCACCTTAGGTTTAGCCGCTGGCCCAGGGCACAATTGGCATTCTTAATGGGTTTCAGGCTCTCGCGGTTTTAGCTCAGGCGTCATCCTAGCAATGGCAGCGTATCTAGCGTTGATCGATCGCTTAATCTAGCCCCAGCTCGCGTTTGAGCAGGTTGATCGACTTTTCGCCAATGTAGTTGTCGCACACCACCAGTTTGGGAGGGCGAATCAAGTCTTCGCGGGCTTCGGCGATCGCTTCCTTCACCGTCGGCAGGCTGGCCTCGTCAAACACCACAATGGTTTGGGCACTGTGAACGACAGAATTGAGCTTGTAGGGGTCATCGGTCTGGGCCGACATCAGCAAAATTTCGTCGCCCCGCAGGCTGTAGCTGATTACCTCCGCCGCCCGCAAAATGCCGGTGCTGACGCTGACCATACCCAGGCAGGTGCCCTTGGGCAAATCCTTCAGCAGGCCCAGCTCTTTTTTGTAGTCGTAGATATCGACCGGGATCACTCGCACCGATTTGGGGGCCGCGATCGCTTCCGCCTCGCTGATAAAGTAGCGGCTGGTCACCACCGTGCCCGAGCGGGTCTGGGCCAAAATGGTATCGAGTTCTTCGAGGGGCACCAGCTGCACCGGAATGTGCAGCGCGCTCTCTAGCTCGCGCACCATCAGCTGACCAGCACCGATGTCTTGACCGGGGGCCGTCACCAGCACCCGAGCGCTACAGCGCAGCCGCCAGTCGATCTCGGCCAAAAAGAGTTCTCGCGCCTGGTTCAGCGAGCAGCCCTGGCGCAGCAGTTCGTCCAGCCCGGTTTCTACCACATCGCGGGCCTGAGGAAACTCGGCCCACAGCACCGTTTGGGGCCGGGCGCTCTCGGTGCTGTTTTGCTCGCGCACGTAGATGCCGGAGCCCGGCATGGCCTCGACCACCCCGGCATCTTCGAGCTGGCGGTAGACCTTGCTGATGGTGTTGCGGTGCAGGCCGGTTTGCATGGCCAGCTGCCGGGTGCTGGGCAGCCGATAGCCGGGCGGATACTGCCGCGATGCGATCGCAAACCAAATCTGGTCGTAGAGCTGGGTCGACGCCGGTATCTCGCTATCGGGTTGAATATGAAACTGCACCACCAAACTACCTCCAGGCTTTTACCAGACAAATCATTTGGGCCTATTTAGGCCAGGCCAAGACCTTTAACTACTAAATACACCAGCTCTATTGCCAATTTAGGACGATTCTAGGAAAGTGGCTGGCTTATGACAGCCCCCCTTGGTCGCTGCAATAATTTTTGACAATTGCCCTGGCCCCAGCGCTAAGGTAAAGATAGCCCCGCCAGACACCCCAAAACAGACCGATTTGCTATGACTTCCTTAGTCCGTACCGAGACCGTTAGTATTCCCAGCGGCGATACTGAGATTCTCGCCTACCTGGCGGAGCCCTCACGGCCGGGGCGGTTTGGGGCGGTTGTCGTTTTGCAAGAAGTCTTTGGGGTCAACAGCCACATTCGCGAGGTGACCGAGAGACTAGCGGGGGCGGGCTATGTGGCGATCGCGCCCCACCTCTATCACCGCCAGGCCCCTCGGTTTGAGGTCGGCTATGGCCCCGACGATCTGGAGCTGGGTCGCCGCTACAAGCAGGGCACAAAAGCCGACGAACTGCTGCTCGACGTGCAGGGGGCGATCGCCCACCTCTACGGCAAAGCCAACGTGATGGCCGAGGGCGTTGGCTGTATTGGCTTTTGCTTTGGCGGCCACGTAGCCTACCTGGCCGCCACCCTGCCGGAGGTGAAGGCGACTGCCTCGTTCTACGGCGCCGGCATTGCCACGATGACCCCCGGCGGCGGCGAACCCACCCTCAGCCGCACCGCTGAGATTAAGGGCACCGTCTACGGCTTCTTTGGCGAAAAAGACGCTTTGATTGCGGCCCAGGAGGTTGACCAGATCGAAGCAGCGCTGAGCGAGCACGGAGTGCCCCACCAGATCTTTCGCTACCCCGGGGCCGACCACGGCTTTTTCTGCGACCAGCGCTACAGCTACCATCCCGCCGCGGCTAAAGACGCCTGGGCCCAGGTGCTGGAATTGTTTAAGACCACGCTCCCTGTCGTTACGCCTTGAGTCGAGGGTGATGGTTGGTTCCATAAGCCTTACTCTAAGGTTAGCGTTGCGCTTGATAACGATGGAATGCCGTCTTTTGTTTATTATCGCACCGGGACTGGCGACATTTGGTTGCTAAGCCGTGTTTTCAACTCGTTGAGGATGACTAGATGGCCGTATGGTTTACCTATAGCGATCGCTTATGCCCCCCTTCAGTCTTTTGGACCATTGCCTAAGCCACGGTGCGGGATAATGTAAAAGCCGATACGTTTAGCTGTTTTGCCCGCTGCCTTGGCCGGTGCCGTTGCGATCGCCCGCCCCCGCCGCTTCCATCCCCGCTCTTCCCTTGCCTTCACTACCCATGGCCTACTATCTCTCCCCCCGGTTTCTCGACAAGCTGGCGGTGCACATTACCAAAAACTACCTGAAGCTGCCCCAGGTCAAAATTCCGCTGCTGCTGGGGGTGCACGGCCGCAAGGGCGAGGGCAAAACCTTTCAGTGTGAGCTGGTGTACGAGCGCATGGGCATTGAGGTGGTGCACATCTCGGGCGGCGAGCTAGAGAGCCCTGATGCGGGCGACCCGGCCCGTCTAATTCGCCTGCGTTACCGCGAAGCCGCTGAGCTGGTGCGGGTGCGGGGCAAAATGGCGGTGCTGATGATCAACGACATCGACGCCGGGGCGGGCCGCTTCGACGCGCTGACGCAGTACACCGTCAACACCCAGCTGGTGAACAACACCCTGATGAACATTGCCGACAACCCCACCAATGTTCAGCTCCCCGGCAGCTACGACGAGAATGAAATTCAGCGGGTGCCGGTAATTATGACCGGCAATGACCTCTCAACCCTCTACGCGCCGCTGATTCGCGACGGGCGCATGGACAAGTTTTACTGGGAGCCGGACCGCAGCGATCGCATCGGCATTGTGGGCGGCATCTTTGCCCCCGACGGCCTGCCCCAGCAGGACATAACCATGCTGGTCGATACGTTCCCCACCCAGGCGATCGACTTTTTTGGCGCTGTGCGCGCCCAGATCTACAACGAGCAAATCCGCGACTTTATCTATGCGGTCGGGCTCGAAAACGTCTCTCGCAGCGTGGTCAACACCACCACGCCCCCCACCTTCCGCAAGCCCGACTTTAGCCTGTCGCACTTGATCGAAGTGGGCGATCGCCTGGTGCGCGAGCAGCGCCGGGTCGACGACATGCGCCTCGCCAACGAGTACAACCGCGTCTTGCAGGGGAATGGATCGTCTGCCCCAGCCGCCGACAGCTTTTACCGCGCCTACAACCCCAACGACAACCTCGCCGCTACCGGGGGCGATGCCGTTAGGCCATCTGGCAACGGCAACGGCAACGGCGACGCTCCCCAGTGCCCCATGCCCGATTCGGCTCAATCTACCTACTCCCCCACCCATCCACCCTCCCACCCTCCCCTTCGGGAAACCGCGATCGCGTCTACCACCCTCCCACCCGACGTGCGCGACCAGATCAACGCCATTCTCTCCCAGGGCTATCGCCTAGGCATCGAGCATGTGGATAAACGGCGGTTTCAGACCAACGCCTGGCAGAGCGGCCCTACCCTACCCAGCGAAAATGCCGCCAGCGCCAGCGCCGCCCTA
>DASQNN010000497.1:0-2331 GCA_035644955.1 Nodosilinea sp.
CTTCACGGCTCTACTGTAACAAAAAATTACAAAATGTTTAGCAATTGCCCAACCGTTAAATCTATGTGCATTGTTGCAGGTTCTCAATGTTCCCGTAGTCGCGAAGATTGCAAAGACCTTTCTGCCCAGGGTTAAGCTAGAAAGCTTTTGCATTTTCCAGGATTTCCAGGGAAAGGCTGCGCTTCAGGCCCTGCGATCGCCCGCAGAGGGACGTTCTGGGAGAAAATAGGAAGGCTAATTTGTCATCCCCTACCTCCAGGAGCTCAGCCGTGACCCAAGCCATGCCCGCTGCCCTCGCCCAAGACTGGTCAGCCCTCCTGCAGCGACTCATCCTGGGGGAATCGCTCAGCCAGGAGCAGGCCGAAACCCTGATGCGGGGTTGGCTCAGCGAAGATATTGCCGATGTCGTCTCCGGCGGTCTGCTGGCGGCCCTTCAGGCCAAAGGCGTTTCGGCTGATGAACTGGCTGGCATGGCGCGGGTGCTCCAGGGCCAGTCCCTGGGCGGCGAAGACAAAATTCACCATCTCACCCCCTGTATCGACACCTGCGGCACCGGCGGCGACGGAGCCCACACCTTTAATATTTCCACCTGTGTGGCGTTTGTGGCGGCAGCAGCGGGCATTCGGGTAGCCAAGCACGGCAACCGCTCTGCCTCCAGCAAGGTGGGCTCGGCCGACGTGCTAGAAGCCCTGGGCGTCAACCTGGGGGCCGACCCCGAACGGGTCAAGGCCGCCCTGGATCAGGTGGGCGTGACGTTTCTGTTTGCCCGCGGCTGGCACCCGGCCATGAAGGCGGTGGCCCCCCTGCGCAGCACCCTCAAAATTCGGACGGTGTTTAATCTGCTGGGGCCTTTGGTAAATCCGTTGCAGCCCACGGGGCAAGTGATCGGCGTCTATGACTCAGCGGTGGTGCCCGCCATAGCCGGGGCGCTCAACCAGCTGGGGCTGCCCCAGGCGATCGTGCTCCACGGGCGCGAGCGGCTCGATGAGGCGGGCCTGGGCGACAAAACCGATGTGGCGGTGGTAGAAAACGGCCAGGTGACTAGCGCTGTGATCGATCCCCAGGCGCTGGGGCTGACGGCGGCCCCCCTCAGCGCCCTGCGCGGCGGCGAAATTGACGAGAATACTGCCATCATGACTGCCGTACTTCAGGGCAAAGGCACCCAGGCCCAGCAGGATGTGGTGGCCCTCAACGCAGCCCTGGCGCTGAAAGTAGGCGAAAAGGCGTCGGGTGAAAGCCTGGAAGCGTCTATAACCGAAGGCATTAGCCTGGCTAAAGAGATTCTCGCCAGCGGAGCCGCCTGGGAAAAACTGCAAGCCCTGGTGGCTTTTTTGGCTTAGTAGGGGCCCTTATAGAGAGGCTGCTTCTGAACGGGGTGTGAGCATCAACCGTCGGGGAACTGCCAGCAGGGGATGTGCTCGACCCGGCAGCTGCCGCAGGCACAGGTTATATTCTCGTCATCGGAAGCCATCCAGGTCTCATCACAGTCGCGGCAGTGGCAGAGAATATTGTTCAAGTTGGCCTGGGCCAACCCAAAGCGCCAGCGCTCTAGCTCGTCAGGGGTGAAGTGGGAGGGGGAGTCGGTCATTTTGGATGATGGGATGGTAGTGGGCAAATAGGATCTCTGAAAAGCGGAATATTCCCTCTAAGGGCACAGCGTCTGTGCTCTTGAGGGAAAACGGATTCCTATAGAATTTGGGGGCCAAAATCGGCCTAAAACCCTGAGTTGTACCGTACCCATTCCAGCATGATGTCCAGCTTGCGGGCTACGATGACACCGCCGGCGAACCCCATGCCGTGCCCCACCCACGACTTGCCCCGCTGGAGCGGCAGCAGACCCCACAGGGCGCTGCCGTAGAGCAGGCCCACTACCACGGCAGCGGCGATCGCCCCCGGACTTCTTTCAAAATAGCCCCGCAGCAAAATATAGCCCAGGTAGCCAAACACCACACCGCTGGCCCCCAGGTGCCGGGTGCCGGGACGGCCCAGTAGCCAAATGCCCATGCCGCTAAACAGCCAGCAAAACACCGTTACCAGCCCCAGCACCTCTAACCCTTGAAGCAAAATTATGGTGCCTAAGATCGCCAGGGGGCCAGAGTTGGCGGCTAGGTGCCCAAAGCCGCCGTGGAGCAGGGGGGCGATCGCAATACCGGGCAGCCCATCCAGGCTGCGGGGCTGAATGCTGAGCTGGTTGAGCACTCGCCGCCCGGTGACAAAATCGACCACGGCTAGCGCCCACATCAGCACCAGCAGGTAGGCCAGCAGCATAATGCCTTCACGAAAGCCCTCGGGCAGCGCAATTTGGTCAAAGGAGAACAAGGCCAGGGCACC
>DASQNN010000498.1:0-2731 GCA_035644955.1 Nodosilinea sp.
CCCACCGCGCTCAATCAGGTACAGGGGAGTATTGAGGGTCAAGCGCCCCAGCAAGCCCAGCCCCAGCACCAGCAGCAGCCCGGCGACAAGGGCGAGGGGACGAATAAATGAGCGAAACTTCATTGACCTCACGCGTAAAACCCCAAAACACCCGCAGCGCGACGCCCGCGCCGACTTAATTCTCCCTAGTGTATGGCCCTTCGATACCCGTAATGCCTCGGATGCCAGCGGGCTGTTTAGAAATTAAATAATGTAAATTTTCGGATTTCTAGGGGCTGTCATCAATTAGCCGCCGATTTCTCAAGAATCAGGGGTTACAGCCCCTAGCCTGTTTTTTGGGTCGGGCGTGGCCATGCTGATGTCATCAGGACTTTAGCCGGAATTGATGACACGCCCTAGGGGTAGAAAGAAATTTGCGTCCCTTTGCTGCACCCTTGCCCGACAAAACCTCATTCGCCAGAGGCTGTGCCGATGGACTGGCTGACAATCGCCTCGGCGCGGCGCGCCGTTTCGGCTTTGCGCTCGCTGTGGCGATCGGTGAGATAGTCAACCTTGTCGCGCAGCAGCAGGGTGAACTTGTAGAGTTCTTCCATCACGTCGATGACGCGATCGCGGTAGGCCGAGTCTTTCATCGTGCCGTCGTCGTTGAATTCTTGGTACGCCTTCGGCACCGACGACTGGTTAGGAATCGTAAACATTCGCATCCACCGGCCCAGCACCCGTAGGGTATTGACCGCATTAAAGGATTGCGAGCCGCCGCACACCTGCATCACCGCCAGGGTTTTGCCCTGGGTAGGACGCACCGCCCCCAGGCTCAGGGGTATCCAGTCGATCTGGTGCTTGAGCAGGCCGCTAATGTTGCCGTGCATCTCTGGGCTAGACCACACCTGCCCCTCGGACCAGGTGACCAAATCCCGCAGCTCCTGCACCTTGGGGTGGCTTTCAGGCACACTGCCGTGAATTGGCAACTCGTGGGGATGAAAGAAGCGCACCTCGGCCCCCAAGCCCTCGATCAGTCTGGCGGCTTCTTCGGCCAGCAGCCGACTGTAGGCGCGATCGCGCAGCGACCCGTAGAGAAACAAAATTCTGGGCCGGTGGTCAAAACTCATGCACTGTTCCAATCAGGACTGGCCCCAGTTTGCCATGCTAGCTATCCAGGTGGGTGCCAATCAGGCAGGCTCCCGTAAGACTAACGCCATCGAGTTGAGTGCCCGTCAGGTCGGCACAAAGCAGGTTAGCTCCCCCCAGAGAAGCCCCCGAGAGGTTGGCCTGGCGCAGGTCAACCTCTTCTAAATTGGCGTTGTCGAGCCGCGCCCCCTGCAGGTCGGTCTGGGAGAGGTCGGCCCCCTTGAGGTTGGTGTCGCTGAGATTAGCCCCGCGCAGGTCGGCCCCACGCAGATCTACGCCCTGCAAATTCACCCCCATCAGGTTGCAGCCACTCAAAAAGGCCCCCGCTAAACTAACGCCCCCCAGGCGCGCGCCCATCAGGTTAGCGCCGCGCAGGTTAGCGCCGCGCAGGTCGGCCCCGGTCAGGTCGCACTGCATCAGGTTGGCCCCCCACAGGCTGGCCCGCAGGTCGGCGCCCACCAGGCTGGCCCCCATCAGGTTGGCCCCTTCTAGGTGAGCCTTGGCCAGCGAGGCGCGGCTCAGGTCAACCCCTACCAGGCTAGCCCCGGCTAGGTGAACCCCCGCCAGGTCAGCGCCAGAGAGGTCTTCGTCTTCGAGATTAGCCCCGGCCAGATGACGGAGCTTGCCCGATCGCAGGGCGGCTATATCTATAGAGTCGCTGGGCACAGAATTCACTAGAGGTCACTATCGAGGGAGCAGTTCAGAGGAGGCGGGAAAGACCGAAGCCTGATCGGCGATGTCGGGGTTCAGCAAGCCCGATCCCAAGGTAATTCTAGTGGGAAT
This sequence comes from Nodosilinea sp., assembly GCA_035644955.1. Classification (GTDB taxonomy): domain Bacteria; phylum Cyanobacteriota; class Cyanobacteriia; order Phormidesmidales; family Phormidesmidaceae; genus Nodosilinea. The sequence continues at coordinate 1,912 of DASQNN010000498.1, forward strand.
TGTGGGCAAGCTCAGACCCTGCTGTAGGCCCATCACCATTAGCCCCAGCATTTCTACCAGTTTCGGGTCCCACCGCTGACCAGCTTCGGTCTGGCAGGTGGTCAACACGTTGCCAAGCACTGTCAGGTTGTCGTCGCTGTTAGAAAGGTCGTGGCGGGCCTCAGCCACCCGTCGCTGAAATTCAGCCACCAGGGCCAGCATGCGCGATTCTAGGGGTACCGCATCGCCGGCTAGGCCCGCCGGATAGCCGCTGCCATCCCAGCACTCACCCTGATGGGCAATAATGGCGGCCACCGCCCGCAGCCGGGGCATCAGCCGCAGGGCCTGCACCTCTGGAATCAGCGGGCAGCTCGGCCCGTCGTCGGCCAGGGACGCCAAATCGGGGGCAGGAGCAATGCGGTGCAGCATGCCAGCTAGCCGCAGCCGCTGAAGCTGCCAGGCGGGTAGGTCGAGCAGCTGGCCCATCATCTCTAATAGCGACACCACCTCGCTGGCGGCCAGGGGGTTGACGGAGTCGCTAAAATCGACCAGCTGGGCCATCCGCAAAAACGCCTGTAGCTCGTTCGAGAACAGGTTTTGGTCCAGGTCTTCAACCAGGCTAAAGGCCAGGTTGCCCTTGAGGTCGTTGCGGCTGTTTTGCAGGTAGTGCACCACCTGGGTGACGGTGTGGCTGACGGCGACGGGCTGGTCGCTGCGCAGCGCGGGGTTTTGCTGCTTTAGGGTAGCCAGGTGGTTGGCTAGCTGAGTCTGGAGGGCGGAGTCATAGCGGCCAACGTGGGCGATCGCCAGCTCCACAGCCTGACTGACCAACACCGAGTCA
>DASQNN010000499.1:0-3535 GCA_035644955.1 Nodosilinea sp.
TAGCCAGTTGCTGTTTACTCTAAAACACAGGCTGACGGTCACACCGTGCTGCAATTGACATTGCAGGCCCATCCTAAGCGATCGCCCTAAACCCAAAGATTAAAGCGAGATAAGTGTTGCTCTAGGGCCTTGGGCAACTGCTTGCCAATGTCGCCCTTAGTCTTAAACGTGAGCCGATTTTGGGCCGGCACGTCGAAGGGGTACTGCCCCACAAGGTCGGCTCGCTCCATCTGGGCCAGCAAAATTTGATCGGCGGGTTTGGCCTGAAGCGCGTAGCCCATTTCGACACAGACATGGGGGCTGGGCACCATCAGAGTCGTGCTGCCCTCGACCGTCGTAATTGGGGTACCGTCGGCCACAAATAGCAGCGACTTGCGAATTTTGCGGGTAAGGGCGCTGTTGAGCCGGGCGGGGCCATCGCTGAGTCGGTGCGACACCTCCAACGTCAGCGCCACCCGAGACTTTTTATTCAACCCCTCGACGGCATCGGTGAGCGCCTGGTGCAGCGCCTCCGCCGACTCGCTGTACTCCTGCTGGTAGCAGAAGTAGATAATTGGCTCTAGGTGAGCCATGACATCTAGCTTGGTGAAGTAGATCTCGTGGCTGATCAGGTCGATGTTGGCGATGCCGTAGCCGCCGCTGCCCTCGATATAAAACTCTACGGTTTCGCCATCCAGGTAGCGTTGAAACCAGGCCGACTGCTTTACATCGGCACTGTCGTCTAAGAAGTCGGCCCGCAATGCTGACTTCAGCAGGCTGTTTTTGCTCAGCCGCAGGTCGTGGGGGCGCTGCTCTAACTCTCGCACCGGCTCGTAGGCTTCGAGATACCAGGCTTTAAGGGCAATAATGGCCATAACGAGTCATCCTCTAGGGCTGTGGGCTAGCTTTTGTAGGCCAGGCTTCAACAAACGGGCGCAAGTCCAAAATTATCGCTTGATTCTAAGGCCAGATGGGGATTCAGATAGAAACAAAATCGAAAGAAATAATGCATCCTCGCCACAGAACTGTCGAAGGCCCCCCGACTTTCATCAGGAACAATCTAGGTTCAGCGTACTAGCACCGAGCACAGCTTTATAGTTCAATTGTACTAAATTTTTCAGCGGCAGAGGACTTGGTTTAGGCTATTTGGGTCTACCCCTGTGCTTTGCTTTCAAGGATGCCTGCCATGATCGATCTGTACTACTGGACAACCCCCAACGGCCACAAAATCACCATTTTTCTTGAAGAGGCCGATGTAGACTACACCATCAAGCCCATCCACATCGGCCAGGGAGAGCAGTTTAACCCCGACTTTCTGGCGATCGCCCCCAACAACCGCATTCCCGCCATCGTCGATCACGACCCGGCGGATGGTGGCGCCCCCCTAAGCCTGTTTGAGTCGGGAGCAATTTTGCAGTATCTGGCAGAGAAAACCGGGCAGTTTTTGCCGACGGGGGTGCGCGATCGCGCCAACGTCATGCAGTGGTTGTTCTGGCAAATGGGCGGGCTGGGGCCAATGCTGGGCCAAAACCACCACTTCGGCAGCTACGCTCCCGAAAAAATTCCCTACGCCATCAACCGCTACGTCAAAGAAACCGAACGCCTCTACGGCGTGCTCAACACTCAGCTCGAAGGCCGTGAGTTCATTGCCGGTGACTACTCGATCGCCGACATGGCCTGCTACCCATGGATTGTACCCTACCAAACTCAGCAGCAAAACCTAGACGACTTTCCCCACCTCAAGCGCTGGTTCGAAGCCATCCAGGCGCGGCCGGCCGTGCAGCAAGCCTACGAAATTGCCCAAACCATTAGCTCTGAATCGACCATGACCGAGGAGGCGAAAAAGATTTTGTTTGGCCAAGGGAGGCGGTAGTAAATTTTGGATTGGCGATTTTGGATTTTGGACGAGGTTCGCCAATCCAAAATCCGGAATCTAAAATCCAAAATTCCCTACGCCAGCACCCCATTCAAGAAAATATCCGTCAAGCACTCCGCCAGGTCTTTCATCGACTGGGGTGAGGCGGCTTCATCGCCGAGGGTGTCTTGGCTAAAGCCTGCGACGGTGAACATGCCCAGAAACACCCGCGCCACCATGCGAGCATTCATCGGTCGATAGACACCGCGATCCATCGCCGTTTGAAAGAAGGCTTCGGCGACGTCGATCATTTTGCCGATCACTTCGGTTTGAATTTGCTCGCGCAGTTCGGGGTGAAACTGGGCCTCCATGAAGCACACCCGCATCAGGGCCGAGTTTTTTTGCAGGTTGAGCATGCGCCGCTGCATCACCTGGCCGATCGCCTTGTAGCTGGCCATTTCGCTTAGCTCGGTGAGCAGGTCGGTGAGAATTTCAACCCAGCCCTGGCTCGCCACTGCCACCAAAATGGCCTTTTTATTCTCAAAGTGGCGAAACAGGGTGCCCTCGGCCACCCCCGCCGCCTGGGCCAGTTCGCGCGTTGTGGTCGCCCCGTAGCCCCGCTTGGCAAACAGCTTTAGGGCCGCTTGCAAGATCTTGGTTTCGGTATTGACTTCTGCGGCAGCTTTAAAGAAAGGCACCATAAACATAGCCCTCTAAGGATGAGCGCAAGCAAGCTCTTGAGGCCCATTGTGCCCCTATAACTTCAGGCCCAAGAACGAGGTTCACATAACCTCATAAAACCTGAGATAACTACTCTTAGGGCGTGTCATCAATTCTGGCTAAAGTTCTGATGACATCAGCATTGCCACGTCCGACCAAAAAAATAGTCTAGGGGCTGTAACCCCTGATTCTTAAGGCATCGACAACTAATTGATGACAGCCCCTAAGGGAGTAGAAAAAATTAGGCAAGGACGCCAACGCACCTAGGACGCCGCGTCTGCAGCTGCCAGGGTTTGCTTCACAATTTCATCGCTGATTTTCCGCTGTAGGTCGGTGTTATCGGCGGACTGTTCTAGGATGCGGTTGAAGGTATTGACGGAGAGACCGTTAGCCTCGATAGCCTGTTCCATTTCGCCTTCGGTGCTCTGGCGAATGGCGATAATGTGGTCTACGGCGGCCTTAAACTGCTTGTTTTCTGGTTTCGAAATCTTGGCTTTCTCAGCGACTTTAGCAATGTCGTCAGGGCTTTGGGCGCCACCTTCGAGCTGAATTTCTGCGATCGCGTTGAAGCGCTCAACGGTCAGCCCCTCATCCTCCACGGCCTTGGCCATTTCCCCCTCAGCCCGGATGCGCAGGGTTTGCACGGCTTGATAGACCTTGGCAAAGGTGGGGATGTCGTCGTCGGCAATGGCCGTGCTGGCAGCGGTTTCGGCTAGCTCAGTCGCCGCCGTCTGGCCCAGCAACGGCAAAGACGGGGTAGCCCAGGCTGTCCCTGGCATTAGCCACGCCAGCACCATGAGTAGAGCGGCAACACAGTATCTCACCATAGCGGAGTCTCCTGATTAAACGGTAGCAATGTCGGCAGCAACGTTTGCCTGGCTAGTCTTCCCTAGCCTAGCCCTTTGTTAGCACATCGGCATGGTGGCGCACATGGTCGGCCATGAACGTGGCCATAAAAAAGTAGCTGTGATCATACCCCGG
>DASQNN010000500.1:0-13395 GCA_035644955.1 Nodosilinea sp.
TGCCTAGCGATAACTTTTAACTATGCGGATGAAAGGACTTGAACCTTCACGTCCGAAGACACTAGAACCTAAATCTAGCGCGTCTACCAATTCCGCCACATCCGCATTCGGTGTTTTAGCATAGCAAAGAATGGGGACCTGTGGGCATCTTTCTACCCTACTTTTTTCATAAACAACTTTCATAAACAATGGGCTAGCGGTAGCATACTCCTTGAGTTGACTGTCAATTAAGGCGTGGACAGCCAGAACAGCTATCCCACAAGCACTCCCCTAGAGACCCCTAAGACTCCAATGCCCACCCGGTTGGGAAGTGGGCCTCTAACCGTTCTGCCAGAGTTGGCTGAGGCTCATAAGTGATCGAGGCTGGGGCTTCCAGCGCTGCGTGACGCTTTGGTATAGGGTTGCTCCTTCACCACGGAAGCAATGCCGGGGGTGCATTTAACTCGTTGGGCTTGCTAGGGTAACGTCGTAGGACATCTCGCTCCAGCCCTATGCAAACTATGCCAGAACTTTCGCACAGGGTAAAACGTTAGCTGCAGCCCTTGAACGAGCGCCGATGCTGGGGCGTGGGGCCTAGGGTTTGCAGGGCTAAGCGGTGAGCGGCACTGCCATAGCCCTTGTTGCGAGCCAGGTAGTAACCAGGGTAGCGGCGATCGAGGCGCACGATCAGTCGATCGCGCCAGACCTTGGCCAAGATACTGGCGGCAGCAATTTCGGTATGGATGCGATCGCCCTGCACCACCGTCTGCTGGGGCAACCCCAGATGGGGAATGGGCTGGTTGCCATCAATTAAACAGAGGTCTGGTGGAATAGCCAGGCGACGTAGCGCCCGGCTCATGGCAAGGAGGCTGGCGTAGAGGATATTCAATCGCTCAATGTCATAGACCGTAGCCAGCCCCAGGGCATAGTCTGTAGCCAGGGTTTGAATCGGTTCTACCAAGCTTTCGCGACAGGCGGGGCTCAGGCGTTTGCTATCGGTCACCCCTAGCCCCTGGAGCTGTTCACAGGCGCTGGGCGTCAGCACGACTGCTGCCGCCACCACGGGGCCAAAGAGACACCCCCGCCCAACCTCGTCTACCCCGGCAATGTTAGCTGCCAAGTTGTGCCCATTGGTCACAGGAGCTACCTCTGGGGCTACTCATCACCGCCGTCAGCAGCAGCAGAGCGACGACGACGACGACGCACACTGCTGGTAGGTTCTGGCTCTGGCTCAGGGGCGGCCTCTACAGGGCTAGGGGGCGCAACAGTGGGAGGGGCTTCGACGACTGGCTCTGGGGCAGGCACGGCGATCGCCTCTAGAGTCGGGGCATCGACAATGGGGGCATCGGCAATCGGTGCATCGGCAATCGGTGCATTGGCTTCCTCGGCCTGAGCCCGGGCCGAGCGAGTGCGAATGGTGCGGCTGGGCTTAGGCGTCGGAGTTTCTGGCTCAGCGGTGTCTGCCGGCAGCACGTCTACCGGAGCTTCGACTGTCGTTTCAACTGAAGTTAGCGACACAATATCGGGGGGCGCTTGAGCCGGGGGCGCTTGCCCCGGCAGCACCACAGAAACCACCACATTGCGAGCGTCTGTCACCTCCTGGGTCGACAGCACCATGGGCGAAATGCCCATCATGGCGTAGATCCGCTGCTCGTCGGGGGTCATTTCTACGGTTATTACCTGGGGCGCTGTCAAGGGCTTGCGATTCCGGGACGAATCGCTTTGGGAATCGCTCCGCCCTCCCGTGCGTCCGCGTCCGCGCGGCGGAGTCTTATCGTCTTCAGGCTTACTGGTTGGCACCGGTACCACCGGCTCGTCAGGCTCTTTTGCCTCGACGACGGGTCCAGGTCCAGCCTCTTTAGCCACTGGCACTTCTTTGCCATTGCCTCGCGTGGGCAGGGGCTCCCGGCGGCGGCGGCGGCGGTTGTTGCCGCGCCCAGCCCTGTCCTGGTAGCTGGGATGATTGACCAGATCTAGCTCTTGTAGGTCGGGGCGGCCATCAAAGCCTTCGGGGGCGTCGACGGGGGGTGCCAGCTGGGGGGGCACTCCGCTCCCAGAGGCCACTCCGCTCCCAGAGAGCAAAGCGCGGGGAGGAGCATCTTGCCCATTGTCTACCGGCACCTCACCGGGCAGGTGCACCAGGTGGCCCAACCCGCCACAGGTGGGGCAAGGACGGCCAAACAATTCGTAAATATTTTGGCCCTGGCGCTTGCGAGTTAGCTCCACTAAGCCAAGCTCAGAGAGCTGAGAAATTTGTGGTCGGGCCTTGTCAGAGCGCAGGGCTTTGTTGAAGTGCTCTAGCACCTGAAGCTTATCGCGCCGGGAATCCATGTCGATGAAGTCGACTACGATCACACCGGCAATGTTGCGCAAGCGCAGCTGACGCGCAATTTCGGTAGCCGCTTCACAGTTGGTCCACAGCACCGTTTCACGGGCGGTAGCCGAGCGGGTGAACGAGCCAGAGTTGACGTCAATCACCGTTAGCGCTTCGGTGCGCTCAATGATGATATAGCCGCCAGAGGGCAGATCTACCCTGGGCTTGAGGGCCTCCCGAATAGCTGCATTGACCCGGAAGTACTCGAGAATGGGCGTGCGTTCGCGGTGGTGGTCGATCAGCACTCCAGCGGGCACCTGGCCGTCACTCCAATTGGCGAGGTGCTGCTTGACCCGCTTCATACCGGTGCTAGAGTCGGTCACAATGCGGTTGACGTCGGCATTGTAAGCGTCGCGCAGCACCCGCTGAATAAAGTCGTCGTCGCGGTTAAGCAGGGCAGGCGGGCGGGTGGTTAACGCCTGCTGCTGAATGCTCTCCCACTGCTTTTGCAGAGTTTCTAAGTCTTCAATAATGGCATTTTCGCTGATGCCCTCAGCTTCGGTGCGCACCAGTAGCCCCATGCCAGCGGGCTTAACAAGAATGGCCAGAGCCCGCAGACGGTTGCGCTCGCTCTCGCTGCGAATGCGCCGCGACAGGTTGACCCCACGCCCAGAGGGCATTAGCACCAGGTAGCGCCCCGGCAGACTGATGTTGCCGGTCAGGCGAGGCCCCTTGTTGCCAGTGGGCTCTTTCATAATCTGCACCAGCACCTTCTGCTGGGGCACCACAAGCTCGGTAATGGAACCTGCACTGCGCTTGAGCTTCAGGGGACCCAGGTCGGTGACGTGCATAAAACCGTTGCGCTCGCTGTCGCCGATATTGACGAAGGCGGCATCAATGCCAGGCAGCACATTTTCGACCGTACCCAAATAAATGTCGCTGACCTGGTGGCTACCTGTAGCCACAATTAGCTCTTGGATCTGATCTTCAGAAAAAACCGCAGCGATTCGGTTTTGCTCAGCAATAACAATCTGCTTCGGCATTCAAATTCCTCATACAACGCTCACCGGGGCGAATAAAGTCTGCTTTTCCTGCCCTGAGTGGGTGATTTGGCCATTCACCAGCCACGTCAACACCGCCACCGGGTCGTCGGAAAACTCGTTTGCAAAGGCTTTGCAATAAAGACCATCGCGACACCGCAATGAACTTCTGCTTCCTAAGGGCATGCACAGATCACTCAACCCGCTGGGCGGCTCTGGGAATTCTTGTTCGTACTGGATCTCGTTTGCGCTAGATCTGCTTGGGTAAACCGCACAAGCTGAACAAAAATTCTGACAGAAGCCTTGAGCGCTAAGGATGTGTAGCTGCTTAAGACACTTGCTATGCACCTTTGCTCAGGTACATCAGCTCCTGCTGTGTGCATTATAGCGTCAAGCAGAAGCAGCAACATGATATTGCGTACCTTTTTACCACAAGTATGCAAAATCTGCACTCGTAATGTTGATTTGTACGGCGCAGGCGATCGCCCAGTAAGCAAAAGGGAGGGGCGATCGCAGCTGCGATCGCCCCTCCCTTTTAACATCTAAATCATCCTAGGATGCCGAAGCCGCCGTGGCTCGGGTGCGGGTGCGCCGCTCGGTCACCACTGCCTGAGGCTCGGGTGCGGCCTGAGGCTCAGGTGCACGTTCTGCCTGAGGCTCGGGTGCGACTTTGGGCTTTGGTTCAGCCTTGGGCTTGGCCTGGGCCTTGGGCCTAGGCTCGGCCTGGGGCTGCGCTTGAACTGCACCTTCTACCCCGGCCCCCTGAATTAGCAAAATCAGCATGGGGTCGCGCTTGTCTAGCTCGCGCCGTACCAAGCGACGCAGATCTTGGTCGAGAGCGACTTTGAGTGCGTCTAGGTCAAGGGTGGCTTTGCCGTTGCCGTTCGACACCACCAATTCGGCGCCACGGTTAGCTAGCACCTGGGCAATAATCTGCTTCACCTGACCCTGAAAGCGCTCCTGGGAGATCGACTGAGCGACCCCACGAATTTGCACAGTGGGGTCGGCCACTAGCTTGCCGTTGCTGCCTACGGTGGCGGCAATAGTAACAACGCCATCTTCCGCCAGCTGCTGCCGTTCTTTGAGCACGTCGCGGCCGACGACGCCAACGCGGGAGGCATCCACCAGCTCAATGCCTGCGGGCACCTGACCGGCAATGCGAATACCCGCCGGGTTGACTTCGACAATGTCGCCATTGTTGATAATCACCATGTTTTCGGCGGGTACGCCCATGCTTTGGGCGGTTTCAGAGTGCTTGACCAGCATGCGGTGCTCGCCGTGCACCGGCAGAAAATACTTGGGCCGGGTAAGGGCCAGCATCAGCTTTTGGTCTTCCTGGGCCCCGTGGCCGGAGACGTGAATACCCTTGTCTTTGCCGTAGACCACCTTGGCCCCGCGCATCATCAGCTTATCGATGGTGTTGACCACGGGAATGGTGTTGCCAGGGATGGGGTTGGCGGAAAAGACGACAGTGTCGCCCTTTTTGACCTTGAGCTGCCGGTGAGAGTCGTCGGCGATGCGGGTGAGGGCCGCCATCGGCTCGCCCTGGGAGCCGGTGGTGAGAATCAGCACGTTCTCATCGGCGGTGTGCCCCAGGGATTTGAGGGGCAAAAACAGGCTTTCGGGACATTTGATATAGCCCAGATCGCGGGCGTGGGCGATCACGTTGAGCATAGAGCGCCCTACCACAAACACTTTGCGGTTGTGCTTTTGGGCTAGCTCCAGAATCATGTTGACCCGGTGCACCGATGACGAAAAGGTGGTGACGATCAGGCGGCCGTCGGCCTTGCTAAACTCGCGATCGAGGTTGGGGAAGACCGATCGCTCTGAAGGGGTGTGGCCGGGCACTTCGGAGTTGGTGGAGTCGCTGACCAGGCACAGCACCCCCTTTTCACCGGCCTCCGCCAGCTTTTGAATGTCAAAGGTTTCGCCATCCACAGGGGTGTGGTCAAACTTAAAGTCGCCGGTGTGGATGACAATGCCGACGGGGGTGTGAATAATCACCGAGCAGCTGTCGGCGATGGAGTGGGTGTTGCGAATGTACTCAACCAGAAAAGAGTTACCCACCCGCACGGTTTCGCGGGGGCGCACCGGACGCAGCTCAGTGCGATCGCTCATCCCGGCCTCTTCCAGCTTGCCCTCCAGCAGGGCCATCGCCAAACGGGGGCCGTAGATCACCGGAATATCAAACTGCTTGAGGTGAAAGGCAATGCCGCCGATGTGGTCTTCGTGACCGTGGGTCACAATCATGCCCTTGATTTTGTGGCGATTTTCCCGCAGGTAGGTGACGTCGGGCAGCACGATATTGACCCCATGCATACCATCGGTGGGGAAGGCTAGCCCTGCGTCAAGCAGCATGATCTCGTCATTGATTTCGAAGACGCAGGTGTTCTTGCCGATCTCGTGCAGTCCCCCCAGTGGGATAATTTTCAGGGCGTTATTGGCAGTTTTTGAAGTCATAAACAATCTCGTCAGTAAACAGAAACAATCGTTGTGAAAAATTGAAAGCTTGCAATAGATAGCGCCTAGGGCCAACCCGTGCCCAGCCATCGGAGTGAGCTTCAGGGCTCAACAGGCACGGCAATTCTCCCGCTGATGGGCAGCGGTCAGGGCACTAGTTGTCGGCAGTAGCCATAAAAACCGTTGAGGCCCCGTTCGATGTCGCAACATCGACAGATAAGGCAGCTAGGGCCATAGACAGTACAGATAGATCCATAGATAAGGCACACAGGTTATAGAGGATAAACAGAGTATTCAGTTGTCAGAAAGCTAGCGTCTTAGAAAGCTAGAGGAGGTCAGCTGCTTGCCTTGGAAGAGCTCGGCCTTTCAGGTGCTTCAGTGTATCGGTGATAAGGGCCGCAGCCCGCTCTCTAGCTAGCCACAGGTCCAAGGATTACAGGCTTGGGCCTAAGATGCCCTGATTAGAGAGCTGCAGCAGCACCTCTGCGATCGCAATATTAACCGACTCGTCGGGCATACACAGGGGCGATCGCACTGCGCCCACTGGCCAGCCCTGCTGAGCCAACGCTATCTTAAGCGGCACCGGATTGGTAGTCAGAAACAATGCCTTAAACAAAGGCAGCAGCTGCAAATGTATTTCGGTGGCCAACCGGGTCTTTCCGGCTTCGTAGGCCTGCACCATGCGTTGAATGTGAGGACCAACTAGGTGACTGGCCACACTTACTACCCCACAGCCACCTACAGCCAGCACCGGCAGGGTCAGTGAGTCATCCCCCGAGTAGATGCCAAACTCAGCAGGGGTATGGTATCGAACTTGACTGGCTTGATCTAAACTTCCACTGGCCTCCTTAATAGCCACTATATTCGATATCTCGGCCAACCGGGCAATCGTCTCAACCGCCAGAGCACAGCCGGTTCGCCCCGGAATGTTGTACAGCATGATGGGCAGGTCGGGCACCGCCGCCGCAATCTGACTAAAGTGCTGATAAAGCCCTGCCTGGGAAGGCTTGTTGTAGTAGGGCACCACCTGAAGCGACCCATCCAGCCCCAGGTCACAGGCGTGGCGGGTGGCCTCAATGGCCTCGGAGGTAGAGTTAGACCCGGTACCTGCAAGCACCTTAACACGACCGGCCACCGCCCCACGCACAGTCTTGAACAGCTGATACTCCTCTTGCCAGCTCAGGGTGGGGGATTCGCCCGTGGTGCCGCACACCACCAACCCGTCGCTACCGTGGCTGGCCAAGTGGTCGGCTAGACGCTCTGCCACGGCGTAGTCAACGGAGCCATCTTCAGAAAATGGCGTCACCATTGCCGTTAGCACTCTGCCAAAATACGTCACCCGAATGCCTTGCGTCCTACAAAGTTCAACAGTCCCTGAGATTATACCAAGTTCGTCCTGAGCGGGTAGGTGGGTTTACACAGCCCACAGCTAACTAGCCAGCCCGACTGGCCCCCACAGCCTGGGGCACCAGCAGCAGTTCGGCAATCTGAACGGCGTTAAGCGCCGCTCCCTTGCGAATTTGGTCACCGCTGAGCCACAGCTCAAGGGCGTTGGGGTTCGAAATATCCTGGCGAATGCGGCCCACCAGGACATCGTCCTGGCCACTGGCCTCAATGGGCATGGGAAAGTAGTTTCGGCCCCAGTCTTCGACCACCTTTACCCCCGGAGCTTTGGCCAGTAACGCCTTGGCCGCTTGGGGTGAGAACGGTGCCTCAAACTCAATATTAATCGCTTCGGAGTGGGCGCGCAGTACGGGAACCCTCACACAGGTGGCCGAAATCCTTAGATCGGCAGCGCCAAAAATCTTGCGGGTTTCATTCACCATCTTCATTTCTTCCTGGCAGTAGCCCAGCTCGTTGAGGGGCGAGTTGTGGGGAAACAGGTTAAAGGCCAGGGGATAGGGAAACGCCTCGGCCACCGGCTCTTCTCCGGCCAGAATAGCGCGGGCCTGCTGCTTGACCTCTTCCATGGCGCGGGCTCCGGCTCCACTGGCCGACTGGTAGGTAGCCACCACCAGCCGCCGCACCGGCTGCACCTGATGCAGCGGCCACACCGCCAGGGCCATCAGAATGGTGGTGCAGTTTGGGTTGGCGATAATGCCCTGGTGGGTTTGGGCGGCCTCGGGGTTGACCTCGGGCACTACCAGGGGAACGGTGGGATCCATGCGGTAGGCGCTGGAGTTGTCGATGCAGACAGCACCAGCCGCCACCGCTTTGGGCAGCCACTGCTGGGATACCGAACCGCCCGCCGAAGCCAGCACCAAGTCAATGCCGTCAAAGGCGTTTTCGCCCAGCACCTGAACCGGAATCTCTTCGCCTTTAAAGGTCAAGGTGGTGCCCGCCGACCGGGGTGACGCCAGTAGCGTTAGGTCTTTGAGGGGAAACGATCGCTGCTCTAGCAGCGCCAACAGCTCTGCCCCTACGGCCCCCGTGGCCCCCAGCACCGCAACTCTCAACCCGTTCGACACAGCACTACCTCATCAAATTTTCAAAACGTCTTGGCATCAGCCGATACTAGCACTTTGGCTTGGCTCCCCCATAGCCCCACGCCCCAGGTGAAATGTAAGGAAAAACAAAACCTCTGGGCCAGGACCGTTCAGTACCAGTACCCCCACCGCCAGGGGCTGTCAGCCCAGGATTGTGGACTAAAACCAAGGAATGTTCCTCAGGTCATAGCGATAGAGTATGCTTATAAATTGCGTCAAAAGTTCTCCAGGCCACTTTGGAGCGTGCGCAGTCGCCGTCTAGTTAGCAAAAGGCCCCATGAAAGTTACCCAGGAAGTACTGCCCGACAGCCAGGTAGGACTAGAAATTGAAGTTCCCGCCGATCTGTCTCAAAAAACCTACGATCAGGTATTGAGTAAGATGATGCGGACGGTAAACGTACCGGGCTTTCGCAAGGGCAAGGTACCCAAGCAGGTCTTTTTGCAGCGCATCGGGGTCCCTCAATTTAAGGCGGCAGTACTCGAAGAGCTGGTGCAAAATGCCGTAGACAAAGCGATCGCCCAGGAAGAAATCGAGGCGATCGGCAACTACCAGCTCAAAACCTCCTTTGAAGAATTAGTCCTTTCCTATGAGCCTGGCCAACCCATCACCATTCAGGCTTCTGTAGATGTACCACCCCGGGTCACCCTGAAGCAGTACAAGGGGCTGTCGGTGCAGGCCGAAGAAATTCTGCCCGACCCCGAACGGGTTGATGCCACCCTGAGCCAGTACCAAAACAACCTGGCCACCCTGGTACCGATCGAGGATCGCCCCGCCCAGGCCGGCGACGTAGCCGTGATCGACTTTGTGGGCAAAGTGCAGACCGCAGACGGCGAGTTTGAGGAGTTTCAGGGCGGCTCGGGGATCGACTTCCAGGTCGAGCTGGAGGAAGGCCGGTTTATCCCTGGCTTTATGGAAGGCATTATCGGCATGGCCCTCGACGAAGCCAAAGATGTCGAGATTCCCTTCCCCGACGACTACTCTCAACCTGAACTGGCGGGCAAGCCAGCGGTGTTTTCCATCACCCTAAAAGAAATCAAAGAAAAAGAGCTGCCCGACTTAGACAATGACTTCGCCCAAGAAATCAGCGAATTTGAAACCATCGAAGAGCTGCGCACCTCGCTGACCGAGCGCTACCAGGAAGAAGCCGAGGAAAAGACCAAGGCCAACAAAGACGCAGCCCTGATCGAAGCCCTAGTAGAGCACCTGGAGGCCGAAATTCCCAACACTCTGGTGCAAAAAGAGGTGGACTTTCTGCTCACCCAAACCATCATGCAGCTCAGCCGCCAGGGCATTGACGTCAACAAAATGCTGACCCGCGAGCTGATTGACGGCATGCGTCAGCGCACCCGCCCTGAGGCGATCGATCGCCTGCACCGCACCCTTGCCCTGGGCGAAGTAGCCAAGCAGGAGGGCATCAAAATTGAAGAAGAGGCCCTGCAAGCAAAGATCAAAGAGGCCATGGCTGAGATTGAAGACCCCAGCCAGGTAGACCCCGATCGCCTTAAGCAGGTGCTCACCGAAGAGCTGCTGCAAGAAAAAATCCTGACCTGGCTAGAAGAGGCCAACACCGTTGAGCTAGTGCCCGAAGGCAGCTTGAAAACAGAACCAGATCAGGAAGCCGTAGACGAACTAGGCGAGAGCGCTGTGATAAACGCCGAAACCGCAACGGTAGACGTTGAGGCCACAGATGTTGAGGTCACCGACGCTGATACAGACGCTGAGGCCAGCGACGCTGTTGCCATCGAGGCAGAAGAAGAGACCGAGGCGGCGGCTCCCACCGAGAAAGGCGAGAAAGCCAGTAAGGACAGCTAAGAGCAACCCCCCTGGGCGGGTCAATTGTGGATTTGCCCAGGGGAACCGAACCCGTGAACCCGAAAATTTGGGGCATAATGTCGATTAGGTCGGCCAATCGCTGTTAAGCGAGTCGCGTCTGGTTGGTTTAGCTAAGGTCTAGCCCAGGTCCAGACTTTGGGGCTACCGTAAAGCAATATCCTCAAACTCTTGAAATCTCGCCCAAACCCACTATGATTGCATCGAACCCTTTCAGTAGCCCCATCTTGAGCTTGAGCCAGTCTGCCCTTAGCACTAATCAGGTTCGCAGCATGCTGCCCGTTGTTGTAGAGCAATCGGGGCGGGGAGAGCGAGCTTTTGACATCTACTCGCGCCTGCTGCGGGAGCGCATTGTGTTTCTGGGCACCCCGGTCACTGACGAGGTAGCCGACTCAATTGTGGCTCAGCTGCTCTATCTAGATGCTGAAGAGCCAGAAAAGGATGTGCAGCTCTACATCAACTCCCCCGGGGGTTCTGTGACGGCAGGGATGGCCATCTACGACACCATGCAGCAAATTCGTCCCGATGTGGTGACGATTTGCTTTGGCTTAGCGGCTAGTATGGGAGCGTTTCTGCTGTGTGCCGGGGCTAAGGGCAAGCGCCTGTCGCTGCCCAGCTCGCGAATTATGATTCACCAGCCTCTGGGCGGTGCCCAGGGCCAGGCGGTGGACATCGAAATTCAGGCGCGGGAGATTCTCTACCACAAGAGCCGTCTCAATGAGCTGATTGCTCACCACACTGGGCAACCAATTGAGCGGATTGAGACCGATACCGAGCGCGACTTCTATATGTCTGCCGCCGAGGCCAAGAACTACGGAATCATTGATGATGTTGTAGAACGGCAATCGCTCTCGGCCACCGTTGCTATGACCGCACTCAACTAGGGCCATCTTATGTCTAAGTACGACTCCCATCTAAAGTGCTCGTTTTGCGGCAAGTCACAGGAGCAGGTGCGCAAGCTGATTGCGGGGCCGGGGGTCTACATCTGTGATGAGTGCGTTGACCTGTGCAACGAAATTTTAGACGAAGAGCTGTTCGACTCGGGTACCGCGATCGCCCAGCCGGTGCCCCGTCGAGATACGCCCGCAGCCGATCGCCCCAGAACCGCTCCAGCTATTTCCCTCAGCCAAATTCCTAAACCCCGCGAAATTAAGAACTACCTCGATGAGCACGTCATTGGCCAAAATGAGGCCAAAAAGGTGCTGTCGGTAGCGGTGTACAACCACTACAAGCGGCTCAGCTACCTTCAGGGAAGCGAGGGTGAAGCCCCCGAAGACGTTATCGAGCTGCAAAAGTCTAACATTCTGCTGATCGGCCCGACAGGCTGCGGTAAAACCCTGCTGGCCCAGACCCTGGCCCACATTTTAGAAGTACCCTTTGCCGTGGCCGATGCCACTACCCTCACTGAGGCGGGCTACGTGGGCGAAGACGTGGAGAACATTCTCCTACGGCTGCTCCAGGTGGCCGACCTGGATGTGGAAGAGGCCCAGCGCGGCATCATCTACATCGACGAAATTGACAAGATTGCCCGCAAGAGCGAAAACCCTTCCATTACCCGTGATGTATCTGGCGAGGGCGTTCAGCAGGCGCTGCTGAAAATGCTGGAGGGCACCGTGGCCAACGTGCCGCCCCAGGGAGGCCGCAAGCACCCCTACCAAGACTGCATTCAGATTGACACCAGTAATATTTTGTTTATCTGCGGCGGTGCCTTTGTGGGGCTGGAGAAAATTGTCGAGCAGCGCATCGGTAAGAAGTCGATCGGCTTTGTGCAGCCGGGCGAAGGGCAGTTTTCTCGCGAAAAACGCACCGCCGACGTGCTGCGCCACCTAGAACCCGACGACCTGGTGAAATTTGGCCTGATTCCTGAATTTATTGGCCGGATTCCAGCCACGTCGGTGGTAGATCCGCTCGACGAAGAGTCGCTGATGGCGATTTTGACCGAGCCCAAAAATGCGCTGGTGAAGCAGTTTCAAAAGCTAATGCGCATGGACAATGTGCAGCTGGAGTTTAAGACCGATGCCCTGCGCGCGATCGCCCGGGAGGCCTACCGCCGCAAGACCGGCGCTCGCGCCCTGCGCGGCATCATTGAAGAACTCATGCTCGATATTATGTACGAGTTGCCCTCCCGCAAAGACCTAAAGCGCTGCACCATTACCCATGAAATGGTAGAGCAGCGGTCTACCGCCGACCTGCTGGTGCACCCCTCTTCGATGCCGAAGCCCGAGTCTGCTTAGCTATGCCCTACGTTGAAGCCAACCAAGTCAACCACTACTACGAGTGGGTGGGTACCGATACCCCGCGCGATCCGGGTTCTCCTAAGCCCGTCATGGTGTTTATCCACGGCTGGGCAGGGTCGGCCCGCTACTGGCAGAGTACGGCGGCAGCTTTGGCCGATCGCTACGACTGTCTGCTGTACGACATGCGCGGCTTTGGGCGATCGCGCCTCTCTCCCGATCAGCAGGAGGCTGCCGTAACCCGAGGCTACGAGCTAGACACCTACGCCGACGATCTAGCCGAACTTATCAAGGCTTTGAACCTGCCGAAGGTTTCTATCAACGCCCACTCCATGGGGGCCTCGGTGGCGGTGTACTTTTTGAACCAGTATCCGCACCTGGCGGAGCAGGCGATTCTCACCTGTAACGGCGTTTTTGAGTACGACAAAGCGGCCTTTGATGCCTTCTACAAATTTGGCGGCTACGTGGTGGCCTTTCGGCCCAAGTGGCTGGCAAAAATCCCGCTGGCCCCCCGCTTTTTCATGGCTCGATTCCTCAGCCGCCCCATTCCCGCTGCCGAGAAGGTGGCCTTTTTGGAAGACTTCTTAAATGCTGACTACGCCACGGCTCTAGGAACGATCTTTACCTCAGTGAGCGAAAAAGCTACCCAGGTCATGCCCGTGGAGTTTGCCAAAATTTCTGTGCCAACGCTGCTGGTGTCGGGCGAGTTCGACAAAATTACTCCGGCAGAGCTGGGCCGCAAGGCGGCAAAGATGAATCCTAAAATTGACTATGCCCTGGTGAAAAACACAGGGCATTTTCCGATGCTGGAAGATCCAGAGACCTACCTGGGATACGTCGACGAGTTTCTGGCCTAGACGCTTTATTTCGTCCGGGCTAATGCCCTTCTAGCCATGACTTTAGCTAGTTCAACAACTCAATTGTATAAACGTCTCGGCGTCTCTCCTACCCAGCTCGTGGAGTTTTGTGAGCACTGGGGTATTGCTGAACTTTCCCTCTTTGGCTCTGTACTACGCGACGATTTTCGAGATGATAGCGATGTGGATTTATT
>DASQNN010000501.1:0-2074 GCA_035644955.1 Nodosilinea sp.
CTTTCAGTGGGGCTGGAACTTTGCCGATCGCCTCGCCTTTGTCGAAGTGGTGGCTGGCAGCCAGCCCCTCGATGCCCCAATGGACGAGGTCTACGAGGTGTTTGGCATTGCCAAAGACAAGATCACTACCCTCGAAGACTATATGCAGGAGTACTTCAGCCGCATTATGAAAAAGCTGAAGGAACTCGACTACGACAGCGACAAAGCCAGCAAGAAAAAGCTGCCGTTCTAGCCCCTGACCAGCTTATCGGTTCTCCTGAATAGAGCCGCCCAATTATTCGATCGGGCTATTCATCAAAACTCTCAAAAGGCTGTGGTAGGAAGGCTTTGCTTGATAGTCGTGATCGAGAATAAGGGCGTCGCCCCAGCCCTTAAAGTAGTAGGGCACCCAGGAGTAGCGATCGGTGTAGCCCCAGGTCACAAACGTATTGCAGTTGTCGGCATTCAGGCAGGTTTGCAGCATGGCTTGATAGACCTGGGCCTGCTGTTCGGCGTCGCCGGCTATGGCAGGCTGCCGAATTCTCACATCCATTTCGGTGATTTGCACCTGGAGACCTAAATCGGCCAGCCGGGCCATATTGGCAGCAATGTCTTCGTGGTCGGGGGCCGCATTGACGGCAACATGCATTTGCAGCCCCACGCCATGAATGGGTACGTCGCTAGCCAGCAACGATTGCACTAGTTGATAAATGGCGTCAGACTTGCGGTTTAGGCCTTCGCCACCATAGTCGTTATAGATCAGCAGCGCGTCAGGGTCGGCTTCATGGGCCCAGCGAAAGGCCATCTCGATATAGTCTGGGCCAATACCCCGCAGCCAGAGAGTGTCTCTGAGGCTGCCATCATCGGCGATCGCTTCATTTACTACATCCCAGGCAACAATTTGCCCCCTGTAGCGCCCCACCACGGTTTTGATGTGGTGTTCTAAATAGGCCATTAATTCATCTCGACTCCAGTCTTGCTGCTCTAGCCAGTCGGGCAGCGCCCAATGCCACACCAGGGTATGGCCCCTTACCGCCATATTGTGCTGTGCCGCAAAGGCTACTAACTGATCGGCTTGGGTGAAATCAAACTCGCGGGGGCGCGGTTGCAGCCAGCTTAGCTTCATGACATTTTCGGCGGTAACCAGGTTGAACTCCCGAGCGAGGTGGCAGCGATACTGTTGATCCTCCTCCAGGGCATCGATGTTAACGGCGGTACCAATCAATAGGTTGTGGCGGCGGGCTGAGGTCGCCAGAGTAGGTGAAGGCTGGGGCATAGACAACCGATCGAGGGGCGATGAAGCTGGGCTGCAGCTGGGGGTCGAACTGGCCATGCCTGCGCCCGACCAAAGTACGATCCAGGCGAAGATCCAGAACCCGATCCCGTTAGGACGCAACATAGGTAAGCCTCTTCCACGACTTTTGCCAGCGACATGCAACACACCCTAGCAAACCCTTAGGCTCTAGCAAACCACAAGAGAGGATCCTTAATGAGAACAGGGAAAATGTTCAGGTCTGATCGGTGTCGTGGTGTCGCTCTAGCAGCCCTGACTCCCTCATCAGCCGGGGCCAGAGCAGCAGAAAAAAGCCCATCCACACCCCAATGGGCAGCGCTACCAGGCCGGTGAGCCACAGGCGATGGAGCAGTAGCCAGCTGCCGCCTACGATCGCAACCCCCGTCAGCACAATCGACCAGGGCTGGCACCACCAGGGCTTGAGCTGCCAGGCGCTAGTGATGGCCGGGGGGGCAGTTGCCGGATCAGTCATGGGATGCTTGGGGTTGACAACGATCGCACATGCCCCGCACCGTCACCTCATAGCTCTCGATCTGCCAGCGGGGGCTGAGGGTTTGCAGGTTGAGGCTAGACAGGGTTTCCCAGGGAATATCGGCGATCGCCCCGCAGGACTGACAGCGGAAGTGGTGGTGGGGGCCAACGTTGGCGTCGTAGCGGCAGACCCCTTCTTCAAGCAGCACTTCGCGGACGAGGTTGGCGCCGCGCAGGGCTTGCAGTGAGCTATAGACCGTGGCCTGGGACGAGGTTGGGGCGTTCTGGTTGAGGTCACTGAGAATGTCGTCGGCGGTGGGGTGGTCGCAG
>DASQNN010000502.1:0-27812 GCA_035644955.1 Nodosilinea sp.
CCGGGGAGGTCATACTCCATCACCACTTTGACTTCGGTGCCGCGATTGCCGGTAGCGGGCTGAAACCGCACAAACCCGGAGTGATCAATCTCTGCATCTTCGGCAGAGGTCCAGGCGATCAAATGGTTAGGCTGATCCTTCACCACTACCGCATCCCACTCAATGCTTTGGTCGAGGGGTGCGTTGACCACCCAGTGGGAATGGATATCGTCGATGACCTGCACCGACTTGATGTGGCGCATAAAATGGGGCAGGTTGTCGAGCTGACGCCAAAAGCTATAGAGCTCTTCAGCAGGGCGATCGATGGTCACGGTTTTTTCGACCCGAATGGCCTTGTCGAGGCCAACGGCATCACTAACCTGCTTCAGCGTGCTTTTCTTCTGAGCCCCTTGGTAAACCAGGCTACCGCCGGCCGCCGCCATCAAGACGCCCCGCAGCGATCGCTGCTGGAGGCCGCCGAGCACAAGCGCGCCGCCGCCAATAATGGACGCCCACTGCTCCAAATTGCCGGCCTGGGTATCGGTGGGGTTTGTACTTGCGGAATTTTCCATATCAATGCCTCTGGGCAGTAAAAACTAGGGCTGTGGTAAAGCCCGCCAGATGAAACGCCTAGCGCGTTCGGGCGGGCTGAGGGCGATCGCTAGATCGCCCTGAAACTAACTAGAGCTGGGACGAGCGATCGGTGCTCAGGTCAGAGCCGATCTCAGAACCATCCTTGAGAAAAGCGGGGGCGCGCTTGTCAAAGTAGTTGCTGATAAAGGTGTTAACGGCAGAGAGCACAACCGGCCCCAGCAGAAAACCGATGATGCCAGACACGTAGAAACCCGGTACCGCTAAGGAGGCCAACCACAGGCATAGGCCATTCAGGATGAAGGAAAAGGCCCCAAAACTGACGGAATTGATGGGCAGGGTTAGAGATTGCAGCACCGGCTTGAGAAAGGCGTTGACCACACCTACAGAGGCGGCGGCGATCGCGGCGGCGGTGAGGGTAGTAATGGTTACACCCGGAACCACCAAATCGACAACCATCAGGCTAAGGGCTGTGGCCAGTCCAGATAGCAGAATGCTCCATATATTCGTATTCTTCATAGCCATCTCCTAGGGAAAATAAAACAGTGAACAGGGTGCCTGGGGGGTTGAGGGGTTACCTCTAGAGTTAATCGGTATTAACTCCCTACATAAAAAGCCCCTATTGAAAAGCCCCTATTAAAAAGCTAAGTAGAGCGCCTATAGGGCGCAAAACTGAATCTACTTGACCTACTTTTCACGGTAAAAACGAATTCGGCTAACCGTGTCTACTCTTAGATAGATAAGGTAGATAGATAAAGCGATAATATGAATAAATGTTTCGAGTTGAGCCATGGGCTCAGGGCTGCACACCCCTCAACGGCTGAATATTAGAGCATTTTAGAAATGACCAAAAGGTGGCCTACTGCTTGGGCTATGTCTTTAGACATAGCCCAAGCAGCTACTCGCCTATAGCCGTTGAGGGATGTTTAGCAACGTCTGGTTACTTACACTACTAAACAACATTGATTAAGACGCGAGTTTTGCGGTCTTACCTATCGTTTGTTATTGGAGTAAGCCAATGTTGATTGCTTTAGAAATCGGAATGGCCATTGTCGGTTTAGGGGCAGCCCTGTGGCTAGCGCACCTGCCCCAGGCTGGGAAAGCCAGCTTGGTAGTTCTGACCTGTCTGGCCGTTGTGCTAGTCAGCTTTAACCAACCTGCCCTCGCCGGTGCAGTCAATGGTGCGGCTTTATCTAATGAACAAAAAGACCTAAACGAAACGCTCCAAACAACTCCCAACGACAATCAGTATCAGGGCATTGAGTATGCCGATGTCAAAGGTACTCCCCTGGGCGACCAAGAGATTACCGATAGGGTTGAAAGCAAAGCTCCCGAAGAGCTGAAAGTCAGCGTATCCAACGGTTCGGTGCGTTTGTCGGGCAAAGTCGAAGACCGCGACACAGCCCAAGCGATTATTGAAGATGTGAAGTCAATTCCTGGGGTCCACGAAGTGACCTATGATCTGGGCTTAGCAGAACGCTAGATCAAGCTAGATAAACCAAAAGGCGGCCTCTTTAGGCCGCCTTTTTTGTGGTGATTTTTGCCGGTTGAGGCCGGAGCCTACGAGGGGGAATAAGTCCTGTTCCTTGGGGCAAAAGAGAATTTTTTCCTAAATGCCCTGTTTAAGGGGGACTTTTACCCCCCTTTTTTAAGGGAGCAGGGAGAAGTGGTCGGTGACTAAAGGCTACAGCAGAGCCCCCTGATCGAACGCCCTTCAATGCCCTCCAAAGTATCTCTAAAGGTAGAGACCATCCTTCTTTTGGTAGCTTTACGCTATGCCTAAGGACTCAAAAGCAAATATATGTCGGTTATGATGGAATGTTGAGACAGGCCCTTGGCCAGACTTCGCCATTGCAGCTCTCCCCCATACATCTCCTGAACCGCTAATGCCCTCAGCTCTCCTACCTCAGAATGAAGCGGGACGGTTAGAAGCCCTGTGGCGGTACAACATTCTCGATACTCCTCCCGAAGCTGGGTTCGATCGCATCACAGCCCTGGCCGCTCGGCTGCTTGGCGTTTCTGTAGCCCTAATTTCCCTCGTCGATGAATCGAGGTCGTGGTTTAAGTCTTGCTACGGGTTTGAGGGACAGGCGATCGATCGCCATCGCTCCTTCTGTGACCATGTTCTGCTGACAGACCAGGTCCTAGTTGTCTCCGACGCGCGACGCGATGGGCGCTTTGCCAACAACCCGCTGGTGCAGAGCGAACCGGGAATGCGCTTTTATGCCGGGGCACCGTTGATTACCCAAGACGGGTTTACGGTGGGCACTCTATGCGTACTCGACCGCGAACCCCGAACCGAGTTCAGCGCCGACCAGCAGCAGGCGCTGGCCGACTTGGCCGCCATGGTCGTCGATGAGCTAGACCTGCGTTTGGCCGCCCATCGGGTTGCCGATATTGATGAGACTCTCCTGGCGGTGACCCAGGGGGTATCGACCCAAACGGGGGAAGCGTTTTTTTCGGCCCTGGTGCAGCACTTAACTCAAGCCCTAGGGGTCGATTACACCTACATTGGTCTGGTCAGCGGCGAGGGACAAGACGCTATTAGCACCGTCGCTGCCTGCGCCCGCGGGCAAATGATGGACAATTTCGAGTACCTTTTGCACCATACCCCCTGTCAGCAGGTGCTGCTCAAGCGCGAGCTGTGCTGCTTTCCCGACGGTGTTCGGGTGCAGTTTCCCGATGCGCTCCTGCTCAAGCCCCTGGGCATTGACAGCTATGCAGCTATTCCATTTTTTAATGGAGAGGGTAAACCCTTGGGGCTGCTGGGGGTAATGAACTGCACCCCCCTCGGCAATGTGCAGCTGCTCAAGACGCTGCTGCCCATTTTTGCCCTGCGCGTGGCCACCGAACTCGATCGCCAGCAGACCGACGCGGCCCGGCTCCAGGTCCAGCAAGACCTGGAGTACCTGGTGGCCCAGCGCACCGCCGAACTCTCCGCAACGAACCACCGCCTGTGGATCGAAATTGGGGAGCGCCAGCAAACCGAAATGGCCCTGCAAAAAGAGCAGGAAACGCTGCGGGTGCTGCTCGAAAACGTGCGGGCGGGCATTGTGGCCTGCGACGAAACCGGCGTTTTGACCCTCTTTAACCAGGCGGCTCGAAATTTTCACGGCCTGCCCGAGCAACCCCTGCCCCCCGAGCAGTGGGCCGACTACTACGATCTTTACGAGCCCGATGGGGTAACGCCCTTAACCAAGGAGGCGATTCCGCTGTTTCGCGCGCTCCAGGGCGAAAGGGTAGAGGGCGCTGAGATGGTAATTGCCCCTAAGGAAAGACCGGCCCGCACGGTGCTGGCCAGCGGTCAGGCGATCGCGGCGATCGACGGCCTGCCCCAGGGGGCCGTGGTGGTTATGCACGACATCACCGAGCGCAAGCAGATGGAGGATGCCCTGCGCGCTAGCGAGATTCAGCTCTCCAGCATTTTTGAGACGATTCCCACCGGCATTCTCATTTTGGGGCAGCAGGGCGACATTTTAACCGCTAACTCGGCGGCCGAAAAGATTTTGCGCCTGACCCGCTGCGAGCTAACCGAGCGCACCTACAACGACATGAGCTGGGCTATCACCACGGTAGAAGGAGAGCCCTTCGCCGACGAAAACCTGCCTTTTGCCCAGGTCATGCGCACCAAAAGCCCGGTCTACGGGGTAGAGCATGTAATTACCCAGGCCGACGGTACAAAGACAATTTTGTGCGTCAACGCCTCGCCCCTGGTTGACACAGACGGCTGTATTACCCACGTGGTGGCCTCTATTAGCGACATCACCGAGCGCAAACAGGCCGAAACCATGCTGCAGGCCTCGGAGGAGCGCTATCGATCGGTGATTGAAACCACCGCCGAGGGCATCGTTTTGCAGCACATCGATGGCAGCATTTACACCTGCAACGCCAGCGCTCAGGAAATTTTGGGTCTGACCGCCGATCAAATGATGGGACGCAGTTCCCTCGACCCTCGCTGGCGGTCCATTCGTGAAGATGGTTCGCCGTTTCCGGGCGACCAGCATCCGGCGATGGTGACGCTGCGCACTGGTGAACCGCAGACCAACGTGGTGATGGGGGTGCATAAACCCGAGGGCACACTCACCTGGATCTCGATCAACACCCGCCCCCTGTTTCACCCCATCGACTCGACGCCGATTGCGGTGGTGGCCTCGTTCTTTGACATTACCGATCGCAAGCTGGCGGAAGCCGAACGGGTGCAGCTGATTCGGGAGCAGGCCGCCCGCCTCGACGCCGAGGCCGGACAGTTTCGCTCGGCCATGCTGGTCGATATCAGTACTAGCCTGGCCTCGTTGCTTAACCACACCGATACCCTACAGCGCGTGGCCGAGCGGGTGGTGCCGTTTTTTGCCGACTGGTGCGCGATCGACCTCTTGCACCCAAACAAGGGAATTGAGCGGGTGGCCATGGCCCACTGCGACCCGGACAAGGTGGAGCTGGGCTGGCAGATTCACCGGCAGTATCCCCACTCCCTAGATAGGTCGGTGGGGTTGGCCCAGATTATTCGCACCGGCCAGACCGAGCTAATGGCCGATATTCCACCGGTGTTTCTAGAGGCGGTGGCCCAGGACTCGGAGCACTTGCGCCTACTGCAGGGGCTGGGGCTCAGGTCCTGCATGATGGTGCCGCTGATTGCTCGGGGGCAAACCCTGGGGGCGATCGCCTTTGTCACCGCCGAGTCAAACCGCCACTACAACTCCAACGATTTAGCCCTAGCCGAAAACGTGGCCCACCAGGTGGCGATCGCCGTAGACAACGCCCGCCTCTACCAGGCTGAGCAAACCGCCCGCAGCGAGGCCGAGGCGGCCAACCGCATTAAAGATGAATTTTTGGCCGTGCTCTCCCACGAGCTGAGGTCACCCCTCAACCCGATTTTGGGCTGGTCGCAGCTGCTGCAAAAACGCCACCCCGACGACACCACGCTGACCCGGGGCCTAGAGACCATTGAGCGCAATGCCAAGCTGCAAACCCAGCTGATTGCCGATCTGCTCGACGTCTCACGCATTTTGCAGGGTAAACTCAACCTGGAGGTCGCCCCCGTAACCCTTCAGGCCACCGTAGAGGCCGCCATGGAAACGGTGCGGCTGGCGGCCGAGGCCAAGGCTATTGGGCTGCATACCCGGTTCGCCCCCACCGTGCCGACGGTCTTAGGCGATGCCGGTCGGCTGCAGCAGGTGGTGTGGAACCTCTTGTCCAACGCGGTGAAGTTTACCCCTGAGGGCGGCCAGGTGGACATTTGCCTGACGGCGGTTGCTTCCGACGGTAGCCGCTCGGGGTCGGTCTCCCACGCTCAGCTCACCGTAACCGACACCGGCAAGGGCATTACCGAGGACTTTTTACCCTACATTTTTGACCGGTTTCGGCAGGCCGACAGCAAAACGACCCGCCAGTTTGGTGGGCTGGGCCTGGGGCTTGCGATCGTGCGCCAGCTGGTAGAACTGCACGGCGGCACGATCGCCGTTGCCAGCCCCGGGGAGGGATTGGGAGCCACATTTACGGTGCGGCTGCCCTGCCACAGCGACTTTAGCGACCCGGTTGACATGGATGAGGTCACCGCCTCAGCCCGTTCCTTCGCCCAGCCCGCCAGCCTGGCAGGAGTAAACATTTTGGTGGTCGAAGACGAAGCCGATGCCCGGGAGCTGCTGGTGTTTGTGCTCAGACAGGCCGGGGCAAACGTGACCCTCGCCACCTCCGCTGCCGAGGCGCTGCAACAGCTACCCAACCTGGTTCTAGACCTGTTGATCAGCGACATTGCCATGCCCGATATGGATGGCTACACGTTGGTGCGGCAGGTGCGATCGCAGCTGGCCGCCCAGGGCAAACAACCCACCTTCAAAGCCATAGCCCTCACCGCCTACGCCGGAGAGATGAACCAACAGCAGGCCCTTGCCGCTGGATTTCAGCGCCACTTGAGCAAACCCTTTGAGCCTGCCGAGCTAGTCGCAGCGATCGCTGCGCTGATCGTTTAGCCCAGCGCTGTGCCCCCTGCTGCTGTACCCCTTACTGGTGGGCTCTACTGTGGCTACACTGCTTTTAATTCTAACCAGGCCGATGCCAAGCTCGCCTTTGTCTGGGTTGCTGCTGGGCCAGCAACGCTGCGATCGCCTGCCTCGACTGCGCTGGTGGGCATTCCCTTCGACTAAAAGGTTAATACCAAATCCTTCTTGGTTACCCCTGATTTGACCGGGCGAATGCCATAAAACCTACGGTTTGGCCTTTTGGAAATCGGGGTTGTGTGGTTCGGATTTGCTCTAAAAATAGTTTTTTATCATTGAGGGTGCCGCGTCAGCGGCACGGACGATTGGCATAAGAGGGTGTTTGAAACGCAATCTGCTGTAGCTTTTAATCCTCTGCTGAGCCCCCTCCCCCCACTTGTAGACGTAGGCGAAAGTCCCCTGTCCTCAAGGGATTTAGGAGAATCTTTACTTTTGCTGCAAGTAACAATACTCATCGAACAGCCTCCCAGGACCTTCCCTGGGAGGCTGCTAGTCTTTAGCTCGGAAGTCTCCACAATTTAGAAGCGTGGCAACCTTGGTCAATAACTGATCAAACTCGATGGGTTTGCGAATAAAGTTGTTAGGGCCGACGGCTGAACCCGGCCCATTCATAAGACTGTCGTAGGCAGTAACCATCAAGATAGGCATGTCGGGGATATCGGGGTTTTGACGAATCTTACGAGTAACCTCGTAGCCGTTCATATCCGGCATCATGACATCCATCAAAATTAGATCGGGGGGCGAGTCATACACCTTCGCTAGAGCTGAGCCTCCGTTTCCGGCTGTATCAACCTCGTACCCTTCTGTTTCTAAAACAGTCTGTAGTAAAAACAAATTGTCATCGATGTCGTCTACGACAAGAATACGAAAATCTGATGGGGTACACACAGCAAAAGGGTTAATAAAAAACATTTAATACAGCCAGTGTAACGGCTAAGCTATTATACTCACCTCGAACTTGAGGCACAGATCGTTCTCCCTAAGCAACAAAAAAGGTAGGCATAAAGCCTACCTTTTTATCTACTGTCTGCTGTGTTGAAACAAGGCGGGAGATAGCTTAGCGAGTGGTCGCACGAGGGCTGCGAGCACCAGCGGCGGAACCAGCCAGGGCGGCAACTAGGCCCAGCAAGGAGCCCAGAGCAAATGACCAGCCTACCTTAGCGGCATTGCCAGCAGCATTTTGGGCCTGTTGAGGAGTGACGTTGGGGGCGTTGATGGCGCTGGGGTCGGTGCCGCCGCCGGGTAGCACATCCGGGGGAACCTGGTTGATCACCGCATCGGCCCCTTGAGCGACTAGGCCAAAGGCACCAGCTACCCCAGAAGACAGCAACCAAGCGCTAACGGCCAACGTGGTAGCCCACAGAATAGCGCCATTGAGCATAGCAGTTTTGCGGTTCATCGGGCCGCAGGCGCGGGCTGTAACCCAACCGCCCAAAAATAGAGAAATTAACAGGCTAATAATAGACCAAATACCAACGGCGGTACCGACTCCGCCAGCGTCACTTTGAGGGGTATTCGTATTGGCCAGGGTGGTTAGGCCAATGGCTGCACCCAGTCCGGTTAGCACTAGCTGAGATGCGATCGCAATGACCAGCCCAGAGAAAATGGGGCCCCAGCGGACCAGGTCGTGGTACTCAGCGATTGGAGCAGCGGTCGTGGTGGTTTCTACAACGCGACGGCTAGGGTCGAGGGTGGGGTCGGTGTAAGGCCCTGGTTCGTTCCTGTATGCACCAGGCTCATTGGTGTAAGACATAGGTCATCATTCCTTTCAAAAAATTCAAGCTAGCGTTAAGCGCGTTAAGCAGTACTTCAACCCCAATTTATGTCGTAGTTCGGTTTACCCCATCTATCCACGGGCGCAGAATAAAGGCCGATGCGGCTTCCTGAAGAGGGATATGCTTCACAATGCTTAAAAATTAGCCGCTTATCTATAAGCGACACAGATAAATTTGCTCACCACACTTTTGAGGATCCTATCTTTCCCCTCTCGACCGGTTTAGGACGTTGCCTTTACTACCCGAGTCAATGGCAGATCTGATCTGTTGTCAGCTCAACAGTTGTTGTCAACTCAAGCAACAGATGTGGTTGATAGAAGCAGCCTGCTCAGTAAAATTCTAACGGTGTCTACTCTTTAACAAAGCTGTTCTTAAACTCCTCTTAAATGCCAACTGGCCTAAGCAAATCGTTTTAAGCACCTGCGTGGGATAAAAAACAGAAGCTGAGGTCAGGGCAACTCTGCCCCTAGATACATGCACCGAACAGGCCACTACCACACCCTTAAGTAGGGACGATGGAGCATCAAGGGCTTGAGGAAGTTTCACCCCAAAACTTCACTACAGAATTTTTGTGCTAAAGCGTAATACGTAAGGAGACACCGTGAAGAGAGTACTAGGCATTGTGCTGGGCGGCGGCGCCGGAACGCGCCTTTACCCCCTAACTAAAACCCGAGCCAAGCCTGCGGTACCCCTGGGGGGAAAACATCGGTTGATTGACATTCCCATCAGCAACTGTATCAACTCCGACATTTCAAAAATCTATGTGTTGACGCAGTTCAACTCCGCTTCGCTCAACGAGCATATTTCTCGCGCCTACAGCTTTTCCTCGTTTCAGCAAGGGTTTGTAGAAGTGCTGGCGGCCCAGCAAACCCCAGAAAATTTAGACTGGTTTCAGGGCACAGCCGATGCAGTTAGGCAGTATCTCTGGCGCTTTGAGGATTTAAATGCTGACGAGTACTTAATTTTGTCAGGTGATCACCTGTACCGGATGGACTACCGGAAGTTTGTGCGGCATCACAGAGAGACCAATGCCGACATTACCCTAGCGGTGCTGCCGGTTGATGACACCAGGGCCTCTAGTTTTGGTCTGATGAAAATTGACCAGTCTGGCCGCATTATCGACTTTAGTGAAAAACCCAAAGGTGATGCTTTGCACCAAATGCAGGTAGACACCTCCGCCCTTGGCCTCTCTGTCGAAGAAGCGAAAGAGAAACCCTACATTGCTTCTATGGGAATTTACCTGTTTAAGCGGGATGTCATGATCGACCTGCTTAAAAAAACTGAGTACACCGACTTTGGCAAAGAAATTATTCCTAATTCGGCCAAAGACTACAACATTCAAGCCTATCTCTTCAATGACTATTGGGAAGACATTGGTACCATCGAGTCGTTCTTTAATGCCAATCTAGCGCTGGTGAAGCAGCCCAATCCGCTGTTCAGTTTCTACGATGAGGGAGCTCCTATTTATACCAGAGCTCGCTACCTGCCGCCCACCAAATACCTCAAGTGCGACATCTCCGAGTCGATGGTCAGCGAGGGCTGCATTCTAAAAGAATGTAGTATTACCAATTCGGTGATTGGCATTCGCTCTCGCATTGAGTCGGGCTGTACCATTACAGATAGCCTAATTATGGGGGCCGACTACTACCAGGATAATGTTGAGCGTCGATCCTCCTGCGATAGTGCCGCAGTTCCCTTAGGTATTGGGGCCAACAGCACTATTCACCACGCCATTATCGATAAAAACGCCCGCATTGGCTGCAACGTTCAAATTCTCAATAAAGATCGTGTTGAAGAGGCTGAACGAGAAGAGGAGGGGTTCTACATTCGCAGCGGCATTGTTACCGTTTTGCGAGGGGCCACCATTCCTGATGAGACCGTGATTTGAGTATCGCCAAATTCTGTAGCATAAGCTGTAGCACAAGTTTAATCCGAGAGAGCAGCGAGCTGCTCTCTCTTTTTTATAAGAGTTTGACACATCGAAGCAGTAGGGACGATTGGGCTCAATCCCACCTTTGAAGTTGATAACCCTCGATGCAACACAAGCAGAAACAGCCCCCATCCGCAGCCCAAGCGCCGGGGCAAGGCTCAAGAAGGGGCGGCTGTGATTGCCTTTCTATGTTCGCAACATTCAGTTTTGTGAGGGGTTAAAAACCGCGTTGATGGCGGTTCGGTGGCCGGTATAGCGCTGTGCGATCGCGCCCCCAGCGGTTAGAAGTACCCTGCAAACCGCGAACTGCGTCTGGGGAAAGATGTGGCCGACAATCGCTCCCAGCAGGATAAAAAGATTCCGCTACCACCCACAACCATCCATGACCTCTGAGCGTCCGGGCCTGCGTCTGCTGATTACGATGAATTTGGGCTTTTGGGGGGTGCAAATTGGCAACGGTCTGCAAACGGCCAATGCCAGCGCCATCTTCGAGGCCCTGGGGGCCGAGGCCAGTCAGCTGCCACTGCTGTGGCTGGGGGCACCGCTGATGGGGTTGCTGGCCCAGCCCCTTGTGGGAGAACTCAGCGATCGCACCGTCAGCCCCTGGGGCAAGCGACAGCCCTACTTTCTCGGCGGCGCCCTGCTGGGGGCCGTGATGCTGATCGCCCTACCAATGGCCACCAACCTGACCCAGGCTGTGGCCCTCTACTGGCTGCTGCAGCTGGCCCTCAATATCAGCGTTGCGCCCAGCCGTCCCTTTGTGAGCGACCTGTTGCCGCCCCACCACCGCACCTGGGGTTACTCTATCCAGGGGTTTTGCATTGGCTTGGGCACCATCTGTGCGGCAGGGTTGCCCTGGGTTTTAGAGCATGTGTTTCAGCTAGAACCGGCATCTGGGGCCGGGATACCGGCCGTGATCAGCGGGGCTTACACCGTTGGGGCCGTGCTCTGCCTGGGCAGCGCCCTGGGTACATTCTGGGCTGTCGAGGAAGTCCCGCCAAGCCCAGAGAGCCCAGAGAGCACCAATCTAGAACCTTCCCTAGAGGGTGTGGGCAACCCCACCGCACCACTGCAGGCGATCGCCCAGGCCATGGTCTCGCTGCCGCCGATTATGCGACAGCTTGCCTGGGTGCAGGCCCTTAGCTGGGCCGGCATCTACTGCATTTTTCTGTATCTACCCACCGCGATCGCCCTCAACATTTTGGGGGCGACGAGTCGCCAGTCGCCCAGCTACGCTCACGGAGTGGAATGGGCTGGCCTCTGCATTGCCTTCTACAACCTGGTGTGTCTGGGCGTCTCATTTTTGATCCCCAGCCTGAGTCAGCGCTGGGGCCGCGTGACAACCCACGCCACCTGCCTGATGGGGGGAGCGGTAGGTTTGATATCACTGCTGTTGGTCCACGGCCGCTACTCCCTTTTACTCTCCATGGTTGGGGTAGGCATTGCCTGGGCCAGCATTCTATCGATTCCCTACGCGCTGCTGATCGACGACCTGCCGGAGGGCCAGAGCGGCGTCTATATGGGGTTGTTTAACGGTTTTGTAACCTTGCCTCAGATCGCCATGTCCCTGGGGTTTGGCTGGGTTATGAGCACCCTACTACAGGGCAATCGGCTCTGGGCGCTGGCGCTAGGGGGTGTGTTGCTCGGCCTCGCCGCCCTGCTGATGCTGCGGGTGCCCGAACCCGTCGGCGCTGAAAATGCGGTCTCGCTGGCGAGCAGCCCAAGTCAAGCCTCAGAGAGAGAGATTTTGTCTCCTTAGAGCGATGTTGCTCTGGGGGGGAAGTCGTTAAGGTAAATCCAGTTGTATAACCCTTGGAAAATTTAAAAACCATGGATAATCAAAATTCTGAGCAACAACAAAATTCTGAGCAACGCCAGGAAATTCACCAGCCCCTCACCCCTGAAGAAGTCTCCCCTGAGCAAAAAGCGGCCCAGAAAAAGATGATGGAAGAGAACGAAAACCTGGTGCTAAATCCGGGGGACTTCGTTGACGGCGAAAAAACTCTTCAGGAAAAATCCCAGCAGGTGGCGGTCGATGCCCCCGACATCACCGGCGATCACGTCGTTGTGCCCACCTACTTCGTCGTCGATGACCCTGAAGAAGGCCAAAAAGCGCTACACCACATCACAGACGCTGAAGAAATTTCGGATGTTATCCGTCAGGCCCGCGTTGACGAGTCGGGCAATCGCACCTGGAACTAGTTCCATAGGTGGCCTCATCCATAAAATACTCAACCAGCGAGCCTGACCCCTCTACCCTGTCGGTTAAAGCGCAAAACAGCAACCTGAGCACGTTTCTAGGCCGCATCGCTCTGTCTGTCTTAGCTGCGCCCCTGGGCGGCTACTTGCTGGGACTGCTGATTGAGCGGCGATGGCCTGGGGAAATTTCCTGGGCTTTATCGCTCTTCCTCTTCGGCCTGGTTGTTGGAGTTATCTACCTCTGGCTTTGGATGAAGCAGCCCGGTGCCAACCGTTTGCGTGACGACGCTGACCTGGGCAAACAGAATCTTCTGTAAGTGGCGTTGCTGGATACAGGTATAAATCAAAACTGCAACGTCTCTCGTAGGGGCAAACGGTTGTTTGCCCCTACCCAGATTCACGCCTCAATTCAGCAACACCCTGTAGGCTTTTGCCTCTTTTGTCTATAGACCCCTGAGCTACCCCATCACTCTCTAACCAATAGGCATTGACTAGATAGAGCCCCGATTGCCAGGGACTACTGCCATGGCGGTCAGACCGGCTGTTGTCATCCGTTACCGATAGTGCCAATGTAGACCCCTTGTCCTGATTAGCCAGCGAGGGGTCTATTCTCTATAAACCTCCAGTTGCCACGGGGCGGAAACTTTGGGGCAACCCGTGTCCAGACTGGCAATCCCTGCTAATGTGAATGTCTAAATTCTCCACTGCCGCCAACGGGTGAAGACATCGCCGGTGCTAGCACCATTTGAACTACTGTGGGCCTTAATCGGGTTGGTTCTCACCATTGTGGCCACCTGGATGGAGGCTTTTACCCTCAATGCCCCCTGGAGCTGGGGGCAGTCTGGAATAGCGATTTTATCGCTGGGGGTGAGCTTTCAGGTGGGAGCGGTGCTGCTGACCGGCTGTGTGGGGGGCAAAAACGCGGCGGCGCTGTCGCAAATTGCCTACCTGGTGCTGGGGTTGGCCCTGTTTCGCGTGTTTGAGTTTCCGGTATTTACCCAGGGGGGCGGGCTGAGCTACGTGCGTGAGCCGGGCTTTGGCTACCTGATCGGCTTTGTGCCCGCCGGCTGGGTGTGCGGCTACCTGGCCTTTCAAAACCCGCCTAAACTCGAAACTCTAGCCCTCAGTGGCCTGAGCGGGCTGGGCATTATTCACGGGCTGGGCATTATTTACCTGACCCTGGCCTCCCTGCTAGGCTGGTTGCAGACCGTCTCGGCCTCCTACTGGGAGCTGCTGCTGGGATACACAATTCTGCCAA
This sequence comes from Nodosilinea sp., assembly GCA_035644955.1. GTDB lineage: Bacteria > Cyanobacteriota > Cyanobacteriia > Phormidesmidales > Phormidesmidaceae > Nodosilinea. The sequence continues at coordinate 13,729 of DASQNN010000502.1, forward strand.
TGCCGGGGCACCTAGTGGTAGTGTGTGCTGTGGCGGTATTGTCTTTAGTGCTGCGGCAGCTGTTATTTTACTAGGCCCATGAGACTGCGCAATCGTTGGTTTTGGATAGCCGCTGGGGTTGGGCTGGCCCTCGATCAGCTGACGAAGGTGTGGGTGGCCCAAACCTTTGAATTGACAACTCCCCCCGACTCGCTGCCGATTTGGCCGGGGGTATTTTACTTTACCTACGTGACCAATAGCGGCGCTGCCTTTAGCCTATTTAGCAGCAATGGCGAGTGGCTCAAGTGGCTGTCCCTGGCGGTCAGCCTGGGGCTGATTGCCCTGGGGTTACAAGCCCGATTGCCCAACCGCTGGGAGCAGGTGGGCTACGGTCTGATTCTCAGCGGGGCGCTCGGCAACGGCATCGATCGCATGCTGGCCGGGGAAGTGATTGACTTCCTCGATTTTCGACTGATTCGCTTTCCAATCTTTAACCTGGCCGACGTGTGCATCAACATTGGCATTGTCTGCCTGCTGATAGCCACCTTCAAGACGCCGGCCAAGCGGGGAGAGGCGTAAAAGTGGGGGAGTGGGGGAGTTTTGAAGGTTGAATTTTAAATTTTGAATTAAAGCACTGCTGAGAGAACTCAAAATTCAGAACCCAAAACTCCCTACCCCATCACCCCATCACCCCATCACTCTTCCCCTACCGGCACCGCCTTCACCTTCCAGATGTCGCGGGCGTACTCCGCAATGGTGCGATCGGCGGAGAATTTGCCAATCCGGGCGGTGTTGAGAATGGCCATGCGTACCCAGCGATCGCGGTCTTCGTAGGTACGGCTGACGTGCTCCTGACTCTGCACGTAGGCGGCGTAGTCGGCCATCACCATGTAGGGGTCGCCCACCAGCAGCGAGTCGAGAATGGGCAAGAACAGGTCGGGCTGTCCGGGCGAAAATAGGCCCGAGGCAATCACATCCAGCACCCGCTTCAGCTCCGGGTTGGTGTCGTAGTAGGACCAGGGGTTGTGGCCCACGGCTTTGCAGGCGGCCACCTGCTCGGTGGTGAGGCCAAACAAGAAGAAGTTGTCGGCCCCCACCTCCTCGCGAATTTCCACGTTGGCGCCATCGAGGGTGCCAATGGTGAGCGCTCCGTTGAGGGCAAACTTCATGTTGCCGGTGCCCGAGGCCTCCATGCCGGCGGTTGAAATCTGCTCAGACAGATCGGAGGCCGGGAACAGCCGCTGGGCCTGGGACACATTGTAGTTGGGCAAAAACACCACCTTCAGCCGCCCGGCCACAATTGGGTCGTTGTTGACCACATCGGCCACGGCGTTGATGAGTTTCACCACCAGTTTGGCCATGGCGTAGCCCGGAGCCGCCTTGCCGCCAAAGATCACCGTGCGGGGCACGACGTGATCGCCAGGGTTTTGCACCATGCGGTTGTACAGCGTGACCACGTGCAGCACGTTCATCAGCTGGCGCTTGTACTCGTGAATGCGCTTAATCTGCACGTCGAACATGGAGTCAGGGTTGATCTCCAGGTTGAGGGTGTCGTGAACGTAGCGGGCCAGGCTCCACTTGTTTTCTTGTTTGATGGCCTGCCAGGCTCGGCGAAACTCCTCGTTGTCGACGTGGGCTTCGAGCTGCTTGAGTTCGTCGAGGTTGGTGATCCAGCGATCGCCAATGGTCTCAGAGATCAGCTGGGCCAGACGGGGGTTGCACTGCAACAGCCAGCGGCGGGGGGTAATGCCGTTGGTCTTGTTGGTAAATTTGTCGGGCCACAGCTCATAGAAGTCTTTGAGCACCTCCTGCTTCAGCAGTTCGGTGTGCAGCGCCGCTACGCCATTGATGGCATGGCTGCCCACGCAGGCCAGGTTGGCCATACGCACCCGCCGCTCAGAGCCCTCTTCAATCAGCGACAGGCGCTTGAGGCGATCGGGATCTTTGGGGTAGCGCAGCTTGACCTGGTCTAAAAAGCGGTGGTTAATTTCATAGATAATCTCCATGTGGCGCGGCAGCAGCTTGCTAAACAAGTTCACTGACCAGCGCTCTAGAGCCTCGGGCATCAGCGTGTGATTGGTGTAGCCAAAGGCCCGCTGGGTAATTTGCCAGGCCGCCTCCCACTCAAAGTGGTGCTCGTCTAGCAACAGACGCATCAGCTCGGCCACGCCAATGGCCGGGTGGGTATCGTTGAGCTGAATGGCGGCAAACTCAGCCAGACTCGCCAAGCTGCTGTGGTCACGCAGGTGAAGCCGAATGATGTCCTGTAGCGAACAGGCCACAAAGAAGTACTGCTGCTGCAAGCGCAGCTCTTTGCCCTGATTGGTCTCGTCGTTGGGGTAAAGCACCTTGGTGATGTTCTCAGAGATCATCTTGCTGGCCACCGCCCCAAAGTAGTCGCCCGCATTAAAGGCCCCCAGGTCAAAGGCCTCCCCGGCCTCGGCCTTCCACAGCCGCAGAATATTTACATTCTCGGTCCCGTAGCCCGGCACCGGCACATCGTGGGGAATACCAATCACCGTCTGGCTTGGAATCCATCGCACCTGGTAGTTGCCGTCGCTGCCTTTGCCGTCGCTATCTTTGTAGACCTCGGTGTGGCCACCAAACTTGATCTCTACCCGGTAGTCAGGGCGGGCAATTTCCCAGGGGTTGCCGTAGCTCAGCCACTTGTCGGGAGCTTCGACCTGGTGACCCTGGTGAATGAGCTGGGTAAAAATGCCAAACTCGTAGCGAATGCCGTAGCCCACCGCCGGCAGGTTGAGGGTGGTGAGCGAATCCATAAAGCAGGCGGCCAGGCGACCCAAGCCGCCGTTGCCCAAGCCCGGTTCGGCCTCGCGTTCTAGCAGCTCGTCGAGATCGAGCCCACAGTCAGACAGGGCGTGGCGCATGGTGTCGTAGAGGCCCAGGTTGATCAGCCCGTTGCCCAACTGCCGCCCCATCAAAAATTCTGCCGACAGGTAATAAACCGTTTTAGCGCCCTTCTCGGCGTAGGTTTTGGCGGTACGAATGCGTTTTTGCAGCAGCTGATTGCGCACGCTGTGGGCCAGCGCTACGTAATAGTCGTGGGCGTTGGCAAATTGCTCGTCTTTGCCCTGCACCCAGTACAGATTATTGACCAGCGTCTGCTGGATTTGACTGACCTGCGCTTCGGTATCGAGGGCGGCCGCGTCGGCTACATCCGGTGATAGCGGTACCGCCGTAACCGTGCTCGATTCGGGCAGGTGAACAGATTGCTTAGCCATAGAGACCTTATTAATACCGTAAAAACCACAGGAATTTGCTGGCAGACAGAGGCAGCCGCCATGACAGTCAAAGACCAAACCCCGGGGGGCCATTGCCCCGTTGAGGGCACTTGGGCTATTGACTGTTGGCGATGCCGCCTCGATCGCTCAAGACCCTCGCTCAAGACCCTGCTGCCAACAAACCCAATCAGGATTGTCCATGAGCCAAGTCTGAGTCAATAGTTTGATCTAGACCTGGCGCGATGGGTTCATTTTAACTGGCGGCGAATAAAACGCTGTTACCAAAACAACATGAGGACGTCCTGCCCCCTCAAGAATGCCCCGACAGGGGCTTCTAAAAACCACCGAAATAGCTCCATCACCCCCAGAAAGAAACCCAATAAAGGCTCAAAACGCCATCCCCCAGGCTCTATTGATGGGGTCTTAAAAAATTGTTAAGAGCAATAATATGAGAAGGTGATTTAGAACTGTTAAGTTACGTTAATTAGTGCTTCAGGGAATGGATTTAATCGCGGCAGAAGCCTTAAACCCTTGCAATAAGCGAACTTCGCATGTAACAAAAACGTTATGAATAACTATAAATGTGATGATAAGTAGCTTTACATAGAGGCGCTATTGGCTTTGACGAGCGCTGCTCTGGCTTGGATTATCTGCTCCATTTATCTTAATCAATTTATAGGCATGATGACTCTGAATGTCAAATTAACCAAGCCAGTTATTTTAATACCTTATAAGTAGCAACCACTGTTTGATTTAAAGTAAAAACTGTCTAAAAAACCACGGCAAAACGCGCCGTTCTATGGGTCTACAAACGGCAGGTAGGCTTGAATTGGGTGCTTACTATCTTCCGGCAGCTTGAACAAAGCCGGGATCAGCATTGCCGCCTAAATGGGGCTTAGCTTTGCGGTTACTTGGTGCCAAATAGGCGATCGCCCGCATCCCCTAGTCCCGGCAAAATGTAGCCGTGTTCATCCAGTTTTTCGTCGATCGCGGCGGCATACAACGGCACATCGGGGTGCTCGCCGTGGAAGTGGGCCACGCCTTCGGGAGCGGCCAGCAGGCAGAGAAAACGCAGCGATCGCGGCTGCGCCTGCTTCAGCGGATACAGGGCGGCGACGGCGGTGTTGCCCGTGGCAATCATGGGGTCCACCACCAGCACATCGCGATCGCTCAAATCCTCCGGCACCTTGAAGAAGTACTCAATCACCCGCAGGGTTTGGGGATCGCGGTAGAGGCCGATGTGGCCCACCCGCGCCGAGGGCATCAGTTCTAGAATGCCGTCAAGAATGCCCTGCCCCGCCCGCATGATCGAAACCACCACCAGCTTCTTCTCCGGAGCCAGCACCGGCGCCTCCATAGTGGCCATCGGCGTTTGAATGGTCTCTAGCTTGAGGGGTAGATCCCTTGTCACCTCGTAGGCCATCAGCAGACTAATTTCCCGCAGCAGCGTGCGAAATTTGGCGGTGCTGGTCTCGGCCCGCCGCATCAGGGTGAGCTTGTGCTGAATCAAGGGGTGGTCGATCAGGTGGAGGTCGGGCATTTGGGGGAGTGGGGAACGGACTTCTAAAACACGGTGCCGTCGCTGGCTAGCTGAATCGGAGGCCCTCCACCGGCCCGCCTCTCGGAGGCAATTTGCCGCCCCGCTGTCCAGGTGCCGCCCTGGAGGATTTTGACTAGGGGCAAGGCCTCCGCATCGAGTCCTAGGGTTTGACGGATATGGGCGGCCAGGTCATCCAACAGACACAGGGTGAGGGCACGCCATTCGACGATCAAAGGTGAGTTGGGCGGGTGGGCGACTTCAGCGGCGCCAGGATCCTTTAGGCTGAGTACGCCGCAGTCAACAAACAGGCCACCATTGCGGTATTCGGCCAAACCCGTGAGCTGGTCGAGCCCCGTAATGGTGAGGCCCAGGTCTTGCAGGGGTTCTAGCAACGAGTAGGTAAGCCACTGGGAGAGCTTATGGAAAGGGACGAGCTGGCTGCCGGGGCCAGTATTCGGCAGCTGGGGATGACTCCACACATCGCCCAAGTTGGTCCCTGCCAGCTCTATTCGCCCGGGCCAGATTGGCCCTAGGCCGAGGAGGATCGTGTGGAGAATAGTGGTTGCCAAGAGCGGCCCGCCAGCGGCTTCCTGTAGCCAGTAATCCACCAAATTGCCGGGTCGAGGCCGTTCGGAGCCAAAGAATTGGGGGGATTGGTGCAGGGTGTAGCCCAGCTTTTGCAGCAGGGATACCCGGCCTTCTAGCCCCAATAGCGGATTGTTGTCGCTGACCTGAAAGGCCTGGCCAAGCTGGTCGGGGGTCAGTTGAGTGAGACCGGAGGCATCGGCCTGCCAGGGGAGATCAGGCTGGCTGGAGAACAGCCCGGCGGTGAAGGCGTGAAAGCTGGCGATCGCCAGTCCCTCCGATCGCTGAAACACCAGCCCTGTTTGGGGCTCCCCGTACCGCCACTGACTTCCGGCCCCGGCATCGAGCAGCACGCTGGTGATGGCCAGATCTACCTTGAGCCGCGCCTGTTCTAGCGGGGAGAGTTGGGACAGGCCCGGCTCTAGCCCGGCCAATCGTGACTGTCCCTCCACCTCAAAGTGCCGCCAGCGGGAGTGAAAGGGAATGTCACCGGTGGGATACTGCCGCTGCATCACATCGAGGACGTAGGCAGCGGCGAAGGGCAGTGCGTCGGGGTGATAGCGCCAGTGATCGAGCTGCTCCTGCTGGGCCAGGGCAAACAGGGCACGGGTGCGATCGCGCACTGCCTGCGGACTTTGCAGGTAAGCGATCGCGGCCTCTGCCGTAGGGTGGGCAATGCCCACCATCCCATCGCGGCGGTCTACCATCTCTACTCCAAACCCCGCCCCTTGATCTGGGCTAAATCCTCCTCCGTGGGCGCAACCCGATCGGTGTAGTAGCCCGCCGCCTTTTTGGCCTCGATCTCCACGCGGGCGTCGGGGGGCACCAACTCGTCGGGAATCGGCACCCGCTCCACAATTTCAATGCCCGACCGCACAATGGCGTTGTACTTCATGTCGCTCATCGACACAAAGCGATCGATGCGGGTCACCCCCAGCCAGTGCAGCACGTCGGGCATGAGTTCCTGAAAGCGCACATCCTGCACCCCCGCTACGCACTCGGTGCGGGCAAAGTAGGCATCGGCGCGATCGCCCCCCTCCTGGCGCTTACGGGCGTTGTACACCAAAAATTTCGTCACCTCTCCCAGGGCCCGCCCTTCTTTGCGGAAGTAGACGATTAACCCCGCACCCCCCTGCTGGGCGGTGGCAATGCATTCCTCCAGGCCGTGCACCAGGTAGGGGCGGCAGGTACAAATGTCTGAGCCAAACACATCGGAGCCGTTGCACTCATCGTGGACGCGCACCGTCAGGGGGCGATCGGGGTCGGTAATCGCCGCCAGATCGCCAACGATGTACACCGTGATGCCGCCGATGGGAGGCAAAAATACCTTCAGGTCAAACCGGGTCACCAGTTCGGGAAACATGCCGCCGGTCTGCTCAAACAGGGCGTAGCGCAGGTCGTCTTCGCTCACCCCCAGCCGCTGGGCTACCCCCGGCAAATACCACACCGGCTCTACCGCCGCCTTGGTCACCACTAGGTCGCCGCCGGGTTTAACGATTTCACCGTCTTCTTTGATCCGTCCCTGGCGCACCGCCTCCAGCAGCTCCGGCATTTGAATGTGAGCGCGGGTGACGGCAATAGAGGGGCGAATGTCGATGCCCGCTGCCAGAAGAGGCGCGTACACCTCTCCCACCAGCGCCCCAAAAGGGTCGAGGGCAACAATTTTTTTGGCATCGGCCCAGCTGGGGTGAGGGCCAATGGCGATCGTGGGAGACGTATTGGTAAAGTCGGGCTTGTGGTCAGGGTTTAGCACTCCGCTGGCCACCGCCAGGGCGCGATACACCGCGTAGGAACCGGAGTGAGTGCCAATGGCGTTGCGGTGGCTGGGGTTGGTAACCGTGGCCACGATCGCTCCCCGTTTTTGGGGATCACCCTCGCCCCATTGAATGGGGGTACCCTTTAACCCCGAGCGACTGGGGTGAGAGGTCAATACGATGTGACGCCGCTTGGGCGTCTCCGCCTTACCCAAGGAATCGGGCTGCGCCATATTTTCCGCTGCCAAACCGTTACCCTCGCTCATCGGTGCCTCGCGTAACAGAAACCATTAATCTGCCATATTCGCCCGTCACGAAAAGCTCACAAATGACAGACAGCGATGCGCTTTAGGCCGTTGATCCCCTAGCCTGTTAGACCAGTTTACTTAGACAGGGGAGATTTGGGCAGGGACGCATCCACCGCGAGCGCTGGCTGTTCGGGGGGGGCAGCGGTGGCAGGGGCCAGTTCAGGCTTGGGCAGCTGATCTGGATAGTCGAGCCCCAGCATTTCGCTGTAGAGCTTGACGTAATCTACCGCCGATTTGTCCCAGCTAAAGTCTTGGCCCATGGCCCGCTGCTGCAGTTCCCGCCAGGCATCTTTATGGCGGTAGCCTTCCCAGGCGCGAATCAGACAGGTAAATAGGTCTAGCGGCTCGTAGCGGTCAAAGCAGTAGCCGGTGCCCGCATGGTTTTCTGGGTCGTTGTGCTGCACCGTATCCACCAGTCCGCCCGTGCGCCGCACAATGGGAATGCAGCCGTAGCGCATGGCGATCATCTGGCTAATGCCGCAGGGTTCAAACCGCGAGGGCATGAGAAAGGCGTCGGCTCCAGCGTAAATGCGACGGCCCAGCCCCTCGCTGTAGAGCAGATAGGTGGCCATGCGGCCCCGGTAACGGCTGGCCATCTGCCAGAGCTGGGTTTCGTAGTAGCGATCGCCCGTGCCCAGCAAAATAAACTGCGCGTCGGTGTACGAGAGAAACCGATCCAAAATTTGCAGAATTAGATCGAGCCCCTTCTGCTCGACCAGGCGACCCACCAGACCCACCAGAAAAGCCTTTGAGTTCACCTCCAGCCCCAGTTCCTCCTGAATGGCCACCTTGTTGGCGCGGCGATTTTCGAGGCTGTCGGGGGTAAAGGTCTTGACGATGTATTTGTCGGTAGCGGGGTCGTACGCCTCGTCGTCGATGCCGTTGAGAATACCGCTCAGCTTGCCGCTAACAAACGACAGCAGCCCCTCTAGCTCTTCACCGTAGTCAGGGGTTTTGATCTGCTGGGCATAGGTGGGCGATACAGTGTTGACGCGATTGGCAAACTGCACCGCCGCCGCCATGGTGTTGTGCCCCTGCATGTACCACGGGCACCAGGTAATGCGCTCTAGCTCCCAGCGCCACGGCCCCTGGTAAGCCAGGTTGTGGATGGTAAAGACGGTGGCAATATCCGGCGACTGGTGCATCCACACCGGAATCATGCCCGTGTGCCAGTCGTGGCAGTGAATAATTTGGGGCTTCCAGTAGTTCCAGACAAATTCGGCGGCCCCGTTGGCAAAGAAGGTAAACCGCCAGGACTCATCGTCGCCGCCGTAGACCTTGCGGGGGTCAAAGGCGGGATGGCCAAACAGATACACCGGCACATCAGAGTCGGGCAGGGTGGTTTCGTACACCGCAAAGTCGTTAAACATGGCGGTGCCCTGCCACACTGGCTCCGCAGGAATATCGACCTTGTCGGGCATAAAGCCGTAGTAGGGCATGAAGATGCGTACGTCGTGGCCCAGACGGCGCAGTACTTTGGGCAGCGAACCCACTACATCGCCCATGCCGCCGACCTTGGCCAGGGGGGCTGCCTCCGCCGCCACAAAAAGAATTTCCATATCGCCCGCTCTACTGTTGGATCAATCGGCTGTCCTCAGTCTACGGGGGCGTGGACGTTCTGCCTAGATCTTGAAACCCGTTGGGGTATCCCGCAGCAAGGGAGGGGCTCAGCCTGGTCTACAGCGGCTCTCAGCCGCGATCGCGGCCCCGGTTATTTAAGCCAGGGTCATCAGCCGTTTAAGCACTGCCCCCGGCCCGCCGCAACTGACGCCCAGCCCTAACGCCTGCCCCTACCCCCAGCGGCCTGTACTAGCCCTCATAGGCGTACCGCTGGGGGCAGAATGGTTCAATTCAGGCTCCAGGGGCTTATTCTGTCGGTGCTAGGCAGCACCCAGGTACTTACCCAGGGTGCTGCTGTATTCATCGTATTTTTTCGCGCCAACCAGGGTTTCTGCCACTTCGCCCTGGTTGAAAAACATGACCGCAGGAATGCTGCGAATGCCGTATCGCTTTGCCACCGCCTGGTTAGAGTCCAGGTCTAGTTTCAGAACTTTGACGCGATCGCCATACTCATCGGCCAGCTGATCCATCAGAGGAGCAACCAGTTTACAGGGGCCACACCAGGCCGCTGTGCAGTCGACCACAAATAGTGTCTCCGCACTCAAAAGCGCATCAAACTCGGTTTCGTTTTCAATATAGGCGGCGGGCATAACGTTAAGTCTCAATTAAAGCCCCATTCTCCCATGGCATCCGCACTTCTGCCTGAGGCAAGCCCTATCGCCAAAGATACAAAACTTTACAAAGCATGGAAGTGACTTTTTTAGGGCGATCGCAGCGCTTGAGCCAGTTTGGCTGAGATTTTTTTGGCTTTTTTGCGCCCCAGTGCTCCATCCCCTTTTCAAACATGCTAGATTAGCTCCAGAGATATAGAGATCGGTTAGCAGCATTTGTTTCTAGTACTAACGAGTTTTTCCGTTTTTCCATTGACAGACTTCTCTCCGAAATTTTGCTCTGCACATCCTTTAATTTTTGGAGACAAGATATGTCAATCTACGTAGGCAACCTGTCCTATGACGCTACTACTGAGGACCTAACCTCTGTGTTTGCAGAGTATGGTTCTGTTAAGCGGGTTCAGCTTCCCACCGATCGTGAAACCGGGCGTATGCGCGGCTTTGCATTTGTGGAAATGTCTGCTGATTCCGAAGAGAACGCCGCCATTGAAGCCCTAGACGGTGCTGAATGGATGGGCCGTGATCTTAAAGTCAACAAAGCTAAGCCCCGCGAAGACCGTGGCGGCGGTGGCGGCGGCAACTTTGGCGGCGGCGGTGGTGGTCGTCGTGGCGGCGGCGGCGGCGGCGACAGCTTCTCCCGCGGCGGCTACTAAGCCCCAGCTAACTAAATAGCCTGAAAGGGGGTTCAGACAATGTCTGAACCCCCTTTTTGCATTGGCAGGAATTTCTGCGATCGCCCTGGTTTATAGACTGGCCCCGCTCCCCCGCCATAGCCGGTACCACCGCTATCTCCGAAGCACTTAAATCGGGGTCTGCTGATGGAGCATCAGCTTAAATTCACCGTCGCTCATCGCGTAGGTGCTGCTGATCAATGCAGCGTAGGGAGCGCTTCCTTTCCGCTGGGCACTCACCCGATAGGTCACAATCCCCACCGCTGGCGACAGCACCATCACGTCAAGATCTTCCAGGTGAAACGACTGCCACGGCTGAGCCGCTAAAGCATCTAAAATGCTCGCCCTGCCCCGCAGCACCATACCGCCCGGCAGCAGCATGACCGCACTGTCGTGCAGCACGTTGCTGTAAAACCGCTGGCCAGCCTCTCCCTCGGTCGAGAGAGCCTGCCATCCCTGTCGCTCAAGATCAGCTAAATCCTGCATCTGAATTACTACGCCCCTACAGTTTGGCCTTTTAAGAATCGGGCTTATGGGCTCATAATTTGATATCAGCTCCTGAGCCCTAATTCCCTAGGACAGGGCCAGTACCCCTTCGCTATCTACCGGGTGCGCCTTGCTGGGCATCTGAAGCATGTCGGTCAGCAGGGTGGTGGGGGGCTGCCGGTGGGGCCAGGCAAAGGCGTGGCGAAAGGCTGCCTCCTGGCAGGCTTGCAGCTCCTCAAAGCCGATGACATCGTGGGTCAGCAGACTTTCGTACTCAAAGGGCAGACGCACGTTGTGCAGCCCGGCGTTGTCGGTGCAGATGGCGATGTCTACCCCAGCTTCAAAGCAGCGATCGAACACGACTTTGAGCTGATAAATTTCGTCTAGGGTGCCGGTTTTGAGGTAAGTGGTGGGGCACACCTCTAGGCACTGACCCCGCGCCGCCACCTCGGGCAACAGTTCAGGGTGCCGCAGGGGAATTTGAATGCCGTGGCCGATGCGCATCAGGTAGGGCAGCAGTTGCGGGTGGTCGCCATCTATGGTTTCGTAGAGGTGGCCCGTCGTCTTTAGGCCCAGATCTTGGGCGCGCTGGTAGAGCTGGGTAAACTCGTCAATGCGATCGCCGTAGTTGGCATCGCCTCCGGCCACATCCACCGCGCACACGTACTCGGGGTACTGGCCAGCCAGCTCCACAATGGCCTGGTTGACCTCGTGGGGCAGCCGGGAGTGCATACAGAGAATCTGCTTAGTCACAATCGGGTATTCGGGCAGCTGGCTGGCCTGGCCCACAATTTCCACAATTTCGGCCATCGCCTCAATGCGCTGGTTCTGGGTCAGATGCTCGGGGGTGCGCAGGTAGGGGGTATAGCGCAGCTCCAGGTAGGCCAAATTCTCAAATATGTAGGCCCCGCGAATCAGGCGGTAGATAAAATAGGGCAGCGCCTCGTGGGTTTGTACGCTCTCCACCAGGGTGTGCAGCTCCAGGTACTCCGCCAGGGTGTTGCGGGGGCGAGTATAAAACTGCTCAAAAGCAGGGTAATCGGCAAATTGGTTCGAGAGATCGGGACGGTTGCGCTCAAAGTAGCGCCACAGCACCCTAGGCACCACCGAACCGCCTAGATGGCGGTGTAGTTCAGCATATAGACTCACGGCATCCTCCGCCTTCGTTAGAGTTTATGGGTGGGCTAAGATCCGCGACGGCGTTTGGGGTGGGGCTCACGTCATGCCAACGGCGATCGCAAATCCGCAGGAAATCTAAAGAAATGTGAACGGGATATCCCTCTGTTCTATCGCATATTTCACGCCTTGGGTATAAGGTTAAACACATTTAATTTGCTGGGGATGCGGGCATTAGGGCGGACTGGCTCAGGCCAGAACGACAAATTTTGAGTTGACACAATTACATTTACCTAGTGATAATGGGAATTTGTGTGAACTTTAGAGCCTGAATTCCCTTGGCAAACGTTGTAGTAATTGGGGCCCAGTGGGGCGACGAAGGTAAGGGCAAAATTACCGATTTGCTGAGTCGTTCAGCAGACGTAGTTGTGCGCTATCAGGGCGGAGTCAACGCGGGTCACACCGTCGTTGTTAAAGATCAAACCTTCAAGCTGCACCTGATTCCCTCTGGCATTCTCTACCCCGATACTGAATGCGTTATCGGCAGTGGCACTGTCATCGATCCCAAGGCGCTCATTGCCGAACTCGACAAGCTTGATGAGCTAGGAATTTCGTCTAAGAACCTGTTTATTTCCAACGCCGCCCACGTCACCATGCCCTACCATCGCCTGATCGATCAGGCGGCGGAGGAGCGTCGGGGCAACCACAAAATTGGCACCACCAAGCGCGGCATCGGCCCCACCTACGCCGACAAGTCTGAGCGCATCGGCATTCGCATTGTCGACTTGATGGACTACAATCGCCTGCGCAAGCAACTTGAGTGGACGATTCAGTACAAAAACGGCATTCTCGAAAAGCTTTACGACCTTGCCCCCCTCGACCCGGCTGCGGTAATTGACGAATACATCCAGTATGCCGAGCGGCTGCGGCCCCACATTATCGATAGCTCGCTCCACGTCTACCAGGCCATTCGCCAGCGCAAAAACGTGCTGTTTGAGGGGGCCCAGGGCACTCTGCTCGACCTTGACCACGGCACCTACCCCTACGTCACCTCCTCTAACCCAGTGGCCGGGGGAGCCTGCATTGGCACGGGCATTGGTCCCACGGTCATCGACCGGGTGATTGGGGTGGCCAAGGCCTACACCACTCGGGTGGGCGAAGGCCCCTTCCCCACCGAGTTGACCTGTGGGGTGGGCGAGCTGCTGTGCGATCGCGGCGCTGAGTTTGGCACCACTACGGGTCGCCGCCGTCGCTGCGGCTGGTTTGACGCGGTGATTGGTCGCTATGCTGTGCGTATCAACGGTCTCGATTGTCTCGCCATCACCAAGCTCGACGTGCTCGATGATGTCGACGAGATTGAGGTGTGTGTGGCCTACGAACTCGATGGCAGCCGCTGTGAAGAGCTACCGGCCAACGCCGATGCCTTTAGCCGCTGTAAGCCCATCTACAAGACCATGCCCGGCTGGAAGCAGCCCACCGACCACTGCCGCTCCCTCAGCGACCTGCCCAAAGCTGCCCTAGACTACCTCAAGTTTTTGGCGGAGCTGATGGAGGTGCCGATCGCGATCGTGTCGCTGGGGGCCAGCCGCGACCAGACCATCATCGTAGAAGACCCCATCCATGGGCCAAAGCGGGCGCTGCTCTACGAGAATGGCGAGCCTCAGGTGGCCTAGGGCTGAGGCTTGGCAACGTTTGTTTTCTTAATGTGTTATCAACGGGGGGATTTTCCATGGAACTAACTATTGAATGTAAATCGCGCGATGCAAAGGCTAAACCCAACGCCCTGCGCCGGGAGGGACTGTTGCCGGTGGTGCTTTACGGCCACCAGGGTACCGAGTCGGTGTCGCTGACTGTCAACCAAAAAGACGCCGACCTGCTGCTGCGCAAGGCTGCCGTCAACAACACCATGATTGACCTGCAAATTCCAGATATGTCCTGGAACGGCAAGGCCTTGCTGCGGGAAGTACAGGCCCACCCCTGGAAGAACACCGTCTATCACCTCAGCTTCTTTGCCGTTAAGGCTCAGGACGAAGTGGAAGTGGGCGTGGTGCTCAACTTTGTGGGCGAACCCACCGGCGTTAAAAACGACGGCGGCGTGCTCAACACCGAAGTTAACGAAGTTACCGTTAAGTGCAAAGCCATTGACATTCCTGAAGGAATTGACGTAGACGT
>DASQNN010000503.1:0-2082 GCA_035644955.1 Nodosilinea sp.
GGCATACCGCTGTCGATCCGGCGGGAGGACGGCAAGGTGGAGAGTGCCAGGGGCTCCGCCACCGTCGATCTGATTTTGGACCCCAGGGGCTCCTACGGCTTCTCGGTCGTTATTACCCCCGATGGCCCGGTCGATCACACCTTTTTAACGGTGAAGGAGGGCATTCGCACCCTCACTCCCACCGCGATTACCTACATTCAGCCCTCTACGAAACCTGCCTAATGTTGCCAAAACTTGCTGCCCTGGGTGCCTTTGCGATCGCAATTTTGGCGATCGTTGGTAGCTACAGCCAAATGTCGGCGGTGCACTTGGGTCAGCAGAGCCAGCCGCTATACTGGCCGCACCGCAGCACCCGCCTGTCTGGCCTTCGCACCAACAACACCTGGCAGCCCTCACCCAACCGCAGCGCCTATGAAAGCTTCCAAGGGGGCGGCATCGGAGTCGGCAAATGACCGCCACCCCCCTCACCCCTCACCAAGTGCGCTGGCTGCTGGCAGCGGCAGCGGTGTCGTCGAGCTGTGCCCTGGCGGCGGAGCTGTTGCTGGGTACCCTGACCAGTTACCTGGTCGGCAACCAAGCGCTAGCCTATGGGGTGGCGATCGGGGGATTTTTGGCCGCGATGGGGCTAGGTGCCTACCTGAGCCGCTTTATTGCCCCCGAAGCCTCCTCAGACAGGGTGCAGACCATTTTGCTGACCCGGTTCTTTCAGGTGGAGCTACTCGTCGCCCCGCTGACGGCCCTGCTGCCCCTGGGATTGTTTGCTCTCTTTGCTGCGGATGGCCCCCTGTGGCTAGGGCTGCTGCTGGCCGCTCTGCTGCTGGGCGTGCTGGCCGGTCTGGAGGTGCCCCTGCTGACCAGGCTGATCGAGCTCGACAATGGGGTGCGGGAAGCGCTAGCGAGGGTACTAGCCTTGGACTATGTAGGCGCGCTGGTGGGTTCTTTGCTGTTTCCGGTACTGCTGCTGCCGATGCTGGGGCTGTTTCCCTCAGCGGTGCTAATTGGAGCGGCCCCGGCCTGGATGGTGTATGGCATGGGAGGCAGTTTTCCGCAGATGCGCCCCTGGCGACGGCGAGGTCTGGGGGTGGGGTTGGCACTGCTGCTGTTTACGCCCCTGGCTCTGCCCCTGAGCAACCAGCTCGAAAACAGTCTCTACGCAGCCCCGATCATCAATCGGCAACAGTCGCCCTACCAGCGCATTGTGCTGACTCGGTTTGGGCCAGATGTACGGCTGTTTCTCAACGGCGACTTGCAGATGTCTACCCTAGACGAGTATCGCTACCACGAGTCTTTGGTGCATCCGGCCCTGGCAACCCAGGTTAACCCTCGGCGCATTTTGCTGCTGGGGGCAGGCGATGGCATGGCTCTAAGGGAAATTCTCAAGTGGCCTCAGTTGGAATCGGTGTTGGTGATTGAGCTAGATTCGCAACTGCTGGATCTGGCGCGGCGCTACCCAGCCCTGGCTATGGCCAATGGCCACGCCTTTGACGATCCCCGGGTGACGGTGCGCTATGGCGATGCCTTTAAGTTAGTGGCGGCCCTCGACCAAACCTTTGATGTGATTGTGGCGGATTTTCCTGATCCGGATGTAGATGCGATCGCCAAACTCTACAGCCTGGGGTTTTACCAGCAAATTCGCCAGCACCTCAGCCCGGCGGGGGTCTTTGTCACCCAGGCCTCTAGCCCGTTTTTTGCCCCCAAAGCCTTCGCCTGCATTGCCACCACCCTAGCCGCCGCCGCCTTCAAAACCTACCCCTACACCGTGAGCGTGCCCAGCTTTGGCCCCTGGGGGTTTGTGCTGGCCAGCCAAGTTGAGCTTGCTCCAGCAAGGCTGGCCCTGCCGGTAGCCACTCGCTTTCTCACGCCCCAACTACTGCCAACGCTGTTTGTGTTGCCGGGGGATATTCACCTCGATGCTGTCCAGGTAAATCGATTGAGTCACCCGGTGATTGTGCGCTACCAAAATGACCCTCGATGGACTTTGTATGATTGAGCTGAGTTTAGCGCGCGCGGCGAGGTCGGCAAGATTGGGTGCATCCCACTTGTGTAGCCCTCACCCTAAATCCCTCTCCCTCAGGGAGAGGG
>DASQNN010000504.1:0-1776 GCA_035644955.1 Nodosilinea sp.
GGTGGTTTCGGCAAAGCGCTCAAAGGTGGGCTTTTCTTTCACGTAGTGGCCTGTCACCGCCACAAAGCTCTCCGCCAGGCGCATGTGCCCCATGTGCAGAGTCGCCTCCGCCGCCATCCAGTTGGCCAGGCCGCGATCGACCGGCGAGAGCTGGCCCAAATCCCCAACATCCTCCCGATAGATGTAGCTCCACCCCGTTTCTTCAAGGCGGCGGCAGCGGGTGACCAAACTGCCTGTACTGGGCACGCCAAAGAACTGTTCTCCCACCGCGAGCGCACCGTCTAAAAGATGGTTCAATCGCTGGCCCAGCATCGCCGAATCGTCGAGATTTTCAGGGCTCACTGCGGCGGGGGTGAGGCCATAAAACCGCTGATAGAACTGCTCCAGGCGGGTCAACAGCTGCTGCCCCAGGGCCAGCAGCCGAGGGTAGTAATCGGTCGCCGCCACGGCCGTCGGGTCGCTGAAGGTCTGCACCGGCAGGCCACAGTCGGCCTCTAGCTGGGCCAGCAGGCGGTTGAGGGCCGCCCAGTCGGGCCGGGGGTAGATATAGCGCAACCCCACCGGCAGCAGCAGCACCTGCTCGGTACGCCCCGCCTTTTGCAGGTCTTCCACCGCCCAAAAGGCCAGCTGGGCGGTGCCCGGCTCCAGGTCGCTAATCACCTCGCCGTGGCCGTTGGTGGCCCCCTCGGGGGCGATGGTCACCGGCAGCGGCGCATTCATCATCCGCTCGCGCACGGCCTTGAGGGCCTTGAGGTCGAGCCGGCGGCCCCGGTGCACCGGAATACCGCCAATGGCGGCGAAAAACCAGCCCAGCCACCGCCCCGCCCACAGGGGCATGCCCCGGTCGTACATAAAAAAGCTGTGCAGCGGGCGCTTGAGGCTAAAGCCCTTTTCACGGGCGGCCCGGGGCACCAGCCGCGAAAACAGGTACGACAGGCAGATGGGATCGTCGACCTGGCTGTGGCGAAAGGCCATCATCAGTCGAATCTTGCCGGTTTGAAACTGGCGAAAACACTCCGCCAGCACCTCGGGGTTATCGCAGGTTACCGGCCAAATGCCCGCCGGCAGCCAGGGCCGCAGCCGCAGCCGCAGCATGAGCGGCAGAACGATATAGCAGCCCTGCACCACCCAGGGTTTGTAGCGGGGAGGGATAAAGCCTAGGGGGGGCTGAGCGCGGTTTGGCGTAGGCAACGGCAGACTCCGGGACGGTGGACGGGGATTCCCTAGCCCACTTTAGGGCACATTCTAAAGCTGCGATCGCCGGCTCAGACACCTAATGCTCGTCAAAGGCTCTCTCCCGAAGGGAGAAGGACTTTGCTGGGAACCCCCACAACCGGGTCGTTCACAGCCGTTTGCTGGGGTGAACGACCCCAAAAATACCCCAAAAATAAAAAGTGTCTGACCCCTGAAAGCCCCCTGGAGTCAGACACATTTACCTGTAAGGACGCGTTTCAAGCAGACCAGCTCTCAGGTTCAAATGCCCCCAAGTGAGCCGCAGAACCGACCTGCATGCGTTCTTCAGAATTAAATTTATTCTCTTCGGTTTGGCCCCTGGCGGCGTCCAGAGAATTACGGAACTCGGCTAAACTTCCAGCGGAATTGACCGGCTAGGTTCGGTGGGACCACTCAGGCTGTGGGCGACAGCCCTGGTTGATGAAGTAGGGCAGCGGCGCTCGGCGGGCGGGCCAGTGGTAGACCACATAGCGCAGCACCCAGGGAGCCGACACCAGCAAACACAACACCCCCAGCCACCAGCTAGCCCGAAACTCGACCAGG
>DASQNN010000505.1:0-3669 GCA_035644955.1 Nodosilinea sp.
GACATGGCCGCTTCGCTCTGGCCCCGGGGCACCGCCTGGAGACCAGCCCGCACGTTTTCGGCTAGGTAGGCGGCACTGAACAGCGCCAGAGCAATAATCGCCCGCAAAATGCGATCGGGCCGCGACCCCAGGGGCAAAAAGAGCGGAATCATGACCTGGCCCATAAACAGCAGGGCCACCAGGGGTACCCCGCGCACCAGCTCGATGTAGGCGGTAGATAGCCACCGCACCACCGGCAGGGCACTCCGCCGCCCCAGGGCCAGCAGCAGCCCCAGCGGAAAGCACAGGGCAATGCCGCTTACCGCCGTAAACAGGGTGAGCACCAGGCCGCCCCAGTCGTTGGTCGACACGCGGGTGAGGCCCAGACCGCCGCCAATCAGCCACAGAGCTACAAAGTACGACAAAAACCAGGCCAGCGAGACCCACTTGCCAATGCCCGGCAACTTGCGCCCCACCTGCCGGCCTACGGCGGCGGCGATCGCGACCAGCGCCACCATGGGCAACAATTGCAGGGTGCTGGGTCGGGTGGGCGGAAACAGCACAATAAAGGCGCAGGCTGCCGCCAGCCCAATCAGCACGTTGCGGCTAAACAGGGTAGATACGTTGCGCCCCAACACCCCCCACGACAGGCCCGCCAAACCGCAAACTACAGCCAGCAAAGCCCAAATGCGGGGATACAGCCGGGCTGGAAAGGTGCCGGTCATAAACAGGCCAAAGTTGTTGGGGATGACTTGCCACTGGGCCGTAGTCAGCGCCCAGGAGAACAGGCGAAAGAACCCCAAGCCAAAAATCGCAACGATCACAACCGTCAGCAAGCTGTTAAACCAGTCGCTGAACAGGTTCTTTTTAGCCCAGGCGACCGGTCCGAGCGAAAGGGCCTCAGGCCGTACAGAGGGGAGAGAATCGGGAGTTACAGTGGTCATGGGTTAGCGCTCTTTGAACTGTACGGCCCGGTTGAATTGGTTCATCACCAGGGTGATGAGCAGGCAAAGAATCAGGTAGGTGGCCATTAGCACCACAAACACCTCCACCGGACGACCGGTTTGGTTGTAGGTGGTGGTTGCCACCGAGTACATTTCGGGAAAGGCGATCGCAAAGGCCAAGCTGGTGTTCTTAGTCAGGTTCATGTACTCGCTGTTCATGGGGGGAATGATCACCCGCAGGGCCTGGGGAAACACCACCAGTCGCATCACCATGCCCACGTTTAGACCCAGGGTGCGGGCGGCTTCCCACTGGCCCTTGGAGACCGACTGAATGCCCGCCCGCACGATTTCGGCCACAAAGGCCGAGGTATAGAAAACCAGCGCGGTGAGTGCCGCCACGTACTCCCGCGACAGCCGCAGACCGCCCGCAACGCCGCCACCTTCAATGCCCTTAGGAATAGTCCAGTTCATGCCCAGGACGACAATGGCCAGCCAAACGAGGCCCAGCACCGCCAGGGCAATAGACTGCGGTCGCCCGCCCACGCCGGTCTCAATGCGAATTTTGGTGCGCCACTGCCACAGGTAAAAAGCCGCGATCGCGGCTCCCACCGTTGCCGCAATGCCCAGCAGCGCCAGCACCGCACTGCCCGCCCAGGGAATATAGACCCCCCGGTTATTTAAGAAGGCTAGCCCCAGCACGCTGATCTGATCGGCGGGCCGAGGTAGGGTGCCATAGATGGCGAAGTACCAGAAGAACAGCTGTAGCAGCAGCGGAATGTTGCGCACCAGCCCCACGTAAAGCCGGCTGAGCTTGTGCACCAGCCAGTTCTTAGAGAAACTGGCCACTCCTGCCATCACCCCCAGCAGCGTGGTCAGGGCGATGCCGCCTGCCACCAGGCTGAGGGTATTGCCCAACCCCACTCCCAAGGCTCGCCAGTAGGGGTCGTTGGGACGGTACTGAATCAGGCTTTCGCCAATGCTAAAGCCGGCGGGGTTGCGCAAGAAGTTAAAACTAAAGGCCCGCCCTTGCTGAAGCAAGTTGCGGTTGAGGTTGCCCAGAAAAAAACTCAGCAAGATCAGGACAACGATTAGCGTAATTACCTGGAAAGCAATCTTCCAGAAGCGTTCATCCCGCAGCATCGCCTTCAGGTCGAAGGATGTGTTGCCGCTATCGTGGGCCATCTAGGTCACCTGCGTTGAGTCAATGCAAAAGCTTTAAGCAAAATAATCGAAGAGGGATGTCAAGAAAAGTTCAATTTGTTACAAGGATTTATGAAAAAGGCGCAGTCTAGCTGCGCCTCAACCCATCATGGAGCGGGGAAGAAGGCCAGGAATGATGGCCTAGTCCCTCTCCCTACCGCCAAGATTTCCCTAACGGAAGGGGGGAGAGTACATGAGCCCGCCCTCACTCCACAGCGCGTTTTGACCGCGCTCTAGAGCAAACTCAGAGTCAGCCCCAACGTTGCGATCGTAGACTTCACCGTAGTTGCCCACCTGGGTAATGACCTGCACCATAAAGTCGTTGGGTAACCCCATATCGGTGCCCAAGGTGCCTTCTTGACCCAGGAAGCGGGCAATATCAGGATTCTCGGTGCCCTCGAAGGTGGCGATATTTTCGGAGGTAATGCCAAACTCCTCGGCCTGAATCAGACCGTAGGTGACCCACTTGACCACGTCATACCAGGCGGAGTCGTTGTTGGTGGTTACAGGGCCCAGGGGCTCTTTAGACATGGTGACTTCGAGCAGGGTGTGCTCATCGGGGTTGGGTAGGGTGCTGCGACGGGCAACCAGCTGCGATTTGTCGGAGGTCATGCCTTCGCAGCGGCCTTCGTCGTAGGCGGCGTAGGCGGCGTCAGCATCCTGAAACACCACCGGTTCAAAGTCAACGTTGAGCTGGCGCATTTGGTCGGTCAGGTTGAGCTCGGTGGTGGTGCCCGTTTCAACACATACCGCCTGACCGGCAAAGTCTTCAAGGGTCTCAATGCCGCTGTCAGCCCGCACCAGCATGCCCTGCCCATCAAAAAAGGTGGTCGGCGCAAACTCAAGACCCACGCTGGTGTCGCGGCTGATGGTCCAGGTGGTGTTGCGGGAGAGCATGTCGACCTCACCCCCAGACAGTGCTGTAAAACGCTCGGTAGAGTCTAGACGACGGTACTCTACAGCTTCGGCATCTCCTAGCACAGCGGCGGCTACGGCTCTGCAAACATCGACGTCAAGTCCGGAGTAGGTGCCGCTTTCATCTACAAAGCTAAAGCCCGGAATACCGCCATCTACACCACAGATCAGCTGGCCACGGCCTTTGACGACATCCAAGCGACCACCCCCCGCTGGAGCGGTGTCCCCATCTCCGCCAGCCGTTGTCGTGGTTCCGCCACCGCAGGCGGCTAGCGTTAGCCCCAGGGCAGCTGCGAGTAAACCCCACTTACGCATGAATCAATCCTCACTCACAAAAAATATTGCAAAAGATCCACTCTCTTAGAAACCCAAGAGTGTTGCACTTGCTCAACACTCCAATGGTTTGAGTTTTCATTTTGCATCAAAGATAACAATATATCGGTGGGCAGATGCAAAGTCAGGTGGATCCGTCGGCCTCTGGTCCGTTTTCAAAGGGAGGAATTGCCGCGGAGAACAAGCTAGCCTAAGGGTTTGTCAGGCTTAATTTTTCGAATCTAAGGGTGCATCCAGAGGTACTTTCTCGCCTATTTTGGAATTCCCCCTACGGACAAGGGGAAATAACGCTTAGGCA
>DASQNN010000506.1:0-2168 GCA_035644955.1 Nodosilinea sp.
CCAATTACCTCGATACCGTAGACCAGCTGGAGCAGCAGGTTGCCCAAACGGGGCTGGTCTCCCCCGAGGCCCGAGCTATTTTGATGGATTTGCAGGAGCAGAGCGCCGCTATGGTGGCTGAAAATCCGTTTCAGGTGACCAATCGCTCCGGCAACCTAGAGCAGGTTAAGAACAAAATGCGCGATCGCATCGATCTTGACTCCGCTACAGATTCTTTGACCACCTTTTGGAGCGTTCCCCACCTCAGCCAGGCGGACTTTCCCCAGGAAATAGCCTTCTTCAACAGCGAAGTTCGCCCCCTAGTTGAGACCAACTTTTTTCGACGCATTGCTGTCCACGGTGGCTTTGTCGACCTGTTTTGGCGCATTGATCTGTGGTTTAACCTGCTGTTTGCCCTAGAACTGCTGGCCCGCAGTGTCTACCTCGATCGCCGCTACAAAAACTTTACCTGGCGAGATGCCGTGCTCTGGCGCTGGTACGACCTGCTGTTGGTGGTGCCTTTCAGCGCCCTGCGGCTGCCCTGGCTGGCGCTGTCTCGCATCATTCCGGTCACCATTCGCATCAACCAATCCAATCTGATCAACCTTGACCCGGTTCAAAACAGCATCAGCCGCTTCGTCATCAGCCAGGTGGCGGTAGAAATGACCGAAATCGTCGTGTTGCGCGTCATCGACCAGGCCCAGGCTCTGATTCGTGATGGCACGGTTACCCAGACGTTGCTTGAGCCCAGTTCGCGCCGCTATATCGAGGTTGGCGGCGTGAACGAAATGGAGGAAATTTATAAACGGCTGGCGGCCCTGACGGTCTACAACGTGCTGCCCCAGGTCAAACCCGAGCTCGACGCTTTGCTCAAGCACACCATTACCCAGGCGTTTGATCGTGCCCCTGGCTACCAGGGGTTTCGGCAGCTGCCCGGCATTGGCGACCTGCCCGACCAGGTGGCCCAGCGAGTAGTGGCCCAGCTGTCGGCCAACCTCTACGGTGCGCTCAAGGGCTCCTTAGAAGATCAAACGAGCGGCAAGCTGACCGAGAACCTGCTGCAAAAACTGGGGGAAACTTTCAAAATTCAGCTCAAAGAAAATGAGGACATCGTAGAGCTGGAAGCCCTGGTGGCCAACTTTCTAGAAGAGATCAAGCTCAACTACGTCAAGCGCCTGGCTGCCGAGGATGTAGACCGGCTGATTGAAGAACGCTATCAGCTCTATAACGTGACCCAGGGCGATCGCTAAGGCCTGTCGCCCTCTCCATTTGAACTCCCAACCAGCAGCCCCGCCCCTCTTAAGGTAGACGGGGCCTCGTGAGGATCTCCCCCTTTCAGCTCCGTCCTTTGGTATAGAAAGTTACTCGGTGCTCCTTGCTACATTGGGCTCAAGGTTGAAAGGCATCTACAAAAAGGTAAGCACCTTTTAAAGTCACTTATTAAACAGGAGAGCAATATTATGTCCCCTCAAAATCCTAATCCTCGTAATCAAACCCGTAACCAAAGTTTTGAAACCTCTGTGAATACCCGGCCTGTCACCAACGATGAAATTGCCTACCGCGATGGCTACGTCCGAGGCAAATCGGCTGAGCAGCTAGAGCACGAGCGTCGCCGGGCTGCTGAAGCCAGAGTCTACGAAGACAACGCCCGACTGCGGGCCGACAATGGAGTATCTACCGGCCTGGTGCTGGGTTTGGTGTTGGCCGCAGTAGCGGCGGTTGTCGGCGGCATCGCCTACGTCTACAGCGATGCCGGTAATGAGCCGACCATCACAACCCCCGCCCCAACATCCACCACTCCCCAACCCGCCAACAACCAAAGAACTATCATCCAGCGCACCATCGAGCGCACCCGGGAAGTTGTACCGGTTCCAACTCCAGCCCAGCCCCCCGAAATCAATGTGGAGTTGAACAATCCGGTGCAGCCGGCCCCTAACCCCGCCCCGGTCAATCCCGCCCCAGCCAACCCCGCCCCAACCAATCAAGCCCCGGTCAGCCCAGCCCCGGCAGAACCGGCCCAGCCCCAGGCGAATCCTAACCAAGTTCCCAACCAAAACCCGCAGTCCCCATAGCGTTTTCAAATAACGGTTCACCGGCTGCCATCAACTCAAAAAGATCCGCTTCAAGCGGATCTTTTTGAGTGCAGTGCTGCATCACATGGCCAATGCTTTGAGACAGTAGGGGAGACG
>DASQNN010000507.1:0-2824 GCA_035644955.1 Nodosilinea sp.
GCGACGGCTCGGTCACCATCCACCAGGATGTGAGCTTGTACGCAACCACGCTGAGTGAGGGCGATCGCGTCGAGCATACCCTGACTCCGGGCCGGGTGGCCTGGGTGCAGGTAGCCCGGGGTGCCGCCGACCTGAATGGCCATGCCCTCACCGCTGGCGACGGAGCCGCCGTCAGCGCCCTCGACCGGCTGAACCTGACCGGAACCGCCGCCGGGGCCGAGGTGCTGGTGTTTGATATGGCGGCCTAAGCCGAAGACGGCTGCGGCGCATCCGGTGGATGCACCCACGGTCACTATCGATTACACAAGTTAGCGGAGGCAGGTATTCCCTGCCTCCGTCGGATGTCCGTGCTACGAAACAACTCACGCAACAATCTAAGAGAGGAGCGAGTGATGGCTGAACCTGTGATTGCCGATACCAAACCCGTGGTGATGGAACTGGAAGCAGGCAACTATTTCTGGTGTACCTGTGGCCAGTCAACCAACCAGCCCTTTTGCAACGGAGCCCACGCAGGCACCGAGTTTGTGCCGATGAAGTTTACCCTGGAGGAGAAAAAGCAGGTGGCGCTGTGCGCCTGCAAGTACACCCAAAACGCGCCCTTCTGCGACGGTAGCCACACCAAGCTCTAGTAGGTTGCCAGATTAAAACCTGTAGGCTGGATGAAGCGCTAGTGAAACCCAACAAAGTTCGCTGCTGTTGGGTTTTACTTCGAGTGTTGCTGAAAGGTGGCATAAATTTGGGTAGGGGCAAACGGCCGTTTGCCCTTGCCAGAGGCGTTGAATTTCTGATTCATACCTGTATCCAGCCAGCCCTTACTTCGCTTCACCCAACCTACAAGAAACTTAGTAGTCTAACGGCGGGTGATGTTGATCCTCAGTGGCCCCAGGTGAATTGTAGGATGCACCTGGGGCTTTGGTTTTGGTGAGAAAATGGGGCCTACCGTTCTCTTGTTCTCCGCTATGCGTCCAGCAATTTGGCAACCCCCAACCCTGCGGCAAGACAGCGCTGAAGACAGCGATCGCCGGGCTACCTGGCTTGAGCTGTTCTACGACCTGGTCTTTGTGGCCACCATCAGCCAGCTCTCCCACTACCTCAGTGAACACCTGTCCTGGCTGGGTGTGGTTAGCTTTATGCTGTTTTTTGTGCCGATCTGGTGGTGCTGGGTAGGGGCTACCTTCTACGCCACTCGGTTTGACGCTGACGGCGTTTTCGATCGCCTGTTTGCCTTTATGGAAATGGTGATTGTGGTGGCGATGGCGGTGCATGTGCACCACGGGCTAGGGGAGGGGGATATTGGCTTTGCCCTCTGCTACGGGGCGTTTCGCGGGCTGCTGGTGCTTCAGTATCAAATCGCGGGGTACTACAACCCCATCGCCAAGGGGCTGGTTAGGCACTACTCCGTGGGGTTTAGCCTCAGCATTCTACTGTGGCTGGGGTCGTTGTTTGTGCCCGCCCCTTGGCGCTACGCCCTGTGGATTGCCGGATTGCTGGTTGACTTGGGGACGCCCCTAAGGGCCGGCCGGCTGGTGGTGCAGGTGCCGCCGAGCCTCACCCACGTTCCTGAGCGGGTGGGGTTGTTTACCATCATCGTGCTGGGGGAGGCGGTGGTTGGGGTGGTGCGCGGCCTGGGCAATTTGAACTGGACGTTGGCGGCAGAGATTACAGCCGTGCTGGGGCTGGCGATCGCCTTTTGCCTCTGGTGGCTCTACTTTGACTCGGTGGACGGCTCGCCCCTGCGATCGATGCGAGCGGGCAAAATGGGCACCGCCTTAACCTGGCTCTACTGCCACCTGCCCCTCACCGCTGGCATTGCCATGGCCGGCGTGGGGCTAGACCACATGATTTCAAACGGTCCCGAGACCCCGCCCGAGACGGCAGAGCTGTGGCTGTTTTGCGGCGCGATCGCCCTGGTGTTGGCTTCTCTAGCCGCCATTCACTGGATGACCTGCACCCTGGGCACACCCCGATTTCGGCGCAGTTTGAGCAGCTACCGGTTGGGGTCAGCTCTGTTTGCCCTGGTGCTGGCGGCGGTGGGGTCGGGTCTACCTTCCCTGGGGGTGGTGGCCTGGGCAGCGGCAGCCTGCGGCCTACAGGTGGTGTTTAACCTGTTCAAAACGAAGCCCGCTGACCAGCAACCCCAGGCCCAGTAGCTAGCCAGTAGCTAGGACCCCAGAGAAGACAGGCGTTGGGGTTGCGCCCATAGATTGGCGCTAGTAGTTCTGGCGCAGTCGGCCCCGGGTACGACCGCTGAGGCGTTCAGATACCAGGTCGCGGTCTTTGTCGCTGAGGCCGCTGATGCGCTGCTGGGCCTGATTGAGCTGGTGGTTGTCCGACAGCCGGTTGATCAGATCGGCTTCGTAGGATCGCTGTCGGGGACTAAGGCGTGACTTTCCCATGGGTCAGGTGCTCTGGCAAAAATCAGTAAAGGAATCTGCCTCTAGTTTAATTTCAAACCTGGCACCTTCGAAACCTGGCGGGTTTCAGCAAGGAATTGTTACCGGGGCAGGTTGGCCCCGGCAGACGCTCAGGCATGACCAGAAAAAACACTGTTCGCTGGCTATAGATGACCGAAAGGCGATCGCTAAATGCCGCTGTCTAGGGCTTCTGTGAGTTTGTCGAGATAGAGCACCATGAGATTGCTTTGGTCGCCGGGCAGCGTGGTGCGCACTTCGTCTTTAAGCAACCGGTAGGCCACCACGCAGGCACTCTGGCGATGAAAGGCGCGAATAATATTCTGCATCCACACCAGGTACTCTTCCATAAAGCCCTCTTCGTCGTGGAGCAAAATGCCCTTGGAGATATACTCCAGCGTAAAGAGCATATC
>DASQNN010000508.1:0-5404 GCA_035644955.1 Nodosilinea sp.
GTGACCTTTCTGCTGCCGGTGTCGATTCCGGCGCTGCAGGCCAGCTTTGAGCAGGGGTTGGCCGACTACGGGCTGAACGGGCGAGTCATTACCGAGGGCAGTCAGGCGGCGATCGCCGCCGCCGATGTGGCCATCACCAAGTCGGGCACCGCCAACTTAGAAATTGCCCTGATGGATGTGCCCCAGGTGGTGGCCTACCGCATTCAACCCCTCAGCGCCCGCATTGGCTACTACCTGCTGAAGTTTGACGTACCCTACGTGTCGCCCGTCAACCTGGTGGTAAACCAGCCGGTGGTGCCCGAGTTTTTGCAGTGGGAGGCGACTCCGGAGGCGATCGCCGCTGCGGCCCTCGAACTGCTGCGCGATGAAACCGCCCGCCAGGCCATGCGCGCGGGCTATGCCAAAATGCGCGCCGAACTGGGGCCGCCCGGGGCCTGCCAGCGCACGGCCGATTTAATTCTGGATGCGCTGGCGGCAAGTCAGCCGACAGAATTTGCCTGAAACTGTTGAAGCGTTCCTAAAGTCACTACAATTGTTATGCTTTGCCGGAGAGAGGCCGGGCGGTCAAATTAGACAGATTGACCCGGTGGTGATAGGAGGATCTCAGTGAATATAACCGAGCTATTTGCCCGGGGCGGCATTGCCATGTGGCCGCTGCTCCTACTGTCGATTTTGGCCGTGGGCACCATTCTGGAGCGCATTTGGTTTTGGTCGCGGATTTTGACCCGCGAGCGCGAGGTGTCGGGTCGGGTATTGGAGGCGGCCCGCCGCGACTGGCCCGCCGCCGCCGATATTGCCCAGCGCTCTAGCCTGCTGCCCATGGGGCGCTTCCTATCGGCTCCGCTCAGGCTACAGTCGCCCGACCCTGAGGTGTTTCGCCTGGCCCTAGAGACCGCCGCCAACGAAGAACTCTCCACCATGGGGCGAGGCGACAAGATTTTAGAGGCTGTCATTGCCCTGGCACCTCTGCTGGGTCTGCTGGGTACGGTGCTGGGTCTGATCAACTCCCTGGGGTCGATTCAAATCAGCGATCTGGGCAGCGGCGACGCCACCGCAGGCACTTCCCTGGGCATCAGCGAGGCGCTGATCAGCACCGCCGCCGGTCTGGTGATCGCCATTACCGCTCTGGCCTTTTATCGTCTGTTTCAAGGGTTTATCTTTGGCCAGGCCAGAATGTTTCGTCAGGCGGGCAGCGAGCTAGAGCTGCTCTACCGCCAAAGCTGGGCCCAGCGCCACGGCTTTTCTCCAGTACCTGAGCCCCTGCCTGTGGTTGCCCCCGTTGCCCTTGACCCCAATTCATCTACTGCCGATGCAGGGCCTTCGACGGAGATCCCCTCGCCATGAAAGTAGATCTGCTCGACACGCCTTCCCAGGACGTGCGCCTGGAAATTATTCCGCTGATCGACGTTATTTTTTGCATTCTGACGTTTTTTATTCTGGCGGCGGTGGGTCTGACTCGCCAGCAGGCCATCGATCTCGATCTGCCGACTGCTCAAACAGGGCAGCCGCTGCCCGGCCAGATTGGCCAGGCGGGCGATCGCCTCTACGTCAGCGTCGATGGCTTGGGGCAGGTCTATCTCGACCAGCAGCCCGTCACCCTCGATTTGCTCACCGACGTGCTGCTGCAGTTTAACCAGGTCAACCCCGGCGGGCTGATTGTGCTCTACGCCGCCCGCGACGCCCGCTACGAAGATGTGGTGGCGGTGCTCGACCGGCTGCGGGAAGTGGGGGGCGATCGCGTGGCCCTGGCCACCCTGCCCAGCGATACCACCCTCGGCCCAGGGGAGGCGGCTCCCAACGCCGATCCCAACGCGTTTCCCGACGGCTTCCCCCAAGATTTCCCCGACGGGCAAACGCTGCCCCCCGGGTTTGAGCAGCCTGGTGGCGACTCCTTGGCGCCAACGTCGCCGCTGTTTCCCAGCCAGCCGACCTCACCGCTCCAGCCTGCTCCTACCCCTGGCCAGCCGGCCTCACCGCTTCAGCCCGCTCCCACTCCCAGCCCAGCCCAGCCCTAGTTTTGAAAAGTTGAGCTACACCTGCCTCTGGATAGAGGCAGGTGTCTCGGCATTCCGGTTTTATGGTGGGGCCTGGGTTAGCCAGTGCCGAGCCTTGGGGTTCGGCTTTGCAAGGATTGCATCGGTGGTTTGGCCAGCCTGGGACGGTTCGTTTTCCAGGCTGAATTGTGCATACTCGTCGATTTCCCCCCTTTTTCGGGCGCGCCCTGGGGCGTTTGGGCTGGGTTTTTCTGGCCTTGGCCGTAATTGCTGGAACGGTGCTGTTTGGGGCTAGCGTTCGCTCCCAGCAGCCGGTTACGATTTCCTTTCTGCTGCGGGCTGTAGAGGCCGACCAGATGCGGGGTCTAGCCGAGCAGTTTATGGCCGAAAACCCCGATATCCGCATTGAAATGGTGCGCGGTCCCAACGCCGCCGATGCGGTTGAAAACCTTTACACTACCTCCTTTTTGCTAGGAGATTCGCCCTACGACATCCTGTTCTCCGATGTCGTCTGGATTCCCAAGTTTGCCGCCGCCGGATGGCTGGTCGATTTGTCCGATCGGGTCAGCGACGCTGATCTGGCCGACTTTTTAGAAGCTGACGTGGCCGCTGGGCTGTACCAGGGTGGCCTGTACCGCATGCCCTTTCGCTCAGACATGGGCATGCTCTACTACCGCACCGACCTGCTAGAACAGGTGGGCCTAGACCCGCCTGAAACCTTTGCCGATTTGATCGCCGCCTCAGAAGCCATCCAAGACCAAACCGATGTGAACTGGGGCTTTTCGTGGCAAGGCTTGCAGTACGAAGGTCTAGTTACCAACTTTGTGGAGTTGGTAGCGGGTTATGGCGGGTTTTGGATTGACCCAGAAACGCTGGCGGTGGGCCTTGATCAGCCCGCTGGCATCCGAGCCACAGAATTCATGAAAACCGTGATTGACCAGGGCATTTCTCCCCCCGGCGTGACCAACTACGTGGAGGAAGACTCTCTGCGCCAGTTTGAGAATGGCAACGTGGCCTTTATTCGCAACTGGCCCTATGTTTGGGCCGAGGCCAACCGTGAGGGCTCTCCGGTGGCCGGCAACATTGCCCTCAAGCCTATGGTGCACGACGACGGCCAGCTACCCGCCGCCTGCCTGGGCGGGTGGGGCTTTGGCATTTCGTCGACTACCCCCCACCCCGAGGAAGCCTGGCGGGTGGTGGAATTTTTCACCAGCTCTGATGCCATGAAGGACTTTGTGACGGAGTTTGCCTACGTGCCCAGCCGTCGCGCCCTGTTCACCGACCCCGATGTGCTGGCGGCCTACCCTCACTATCAGCAACTGCTAGAGGTGGCCGAAACCGCCATTCCTCGCCCGCCCGTGGGCCAGTACGCCCAGGTGTCAGACATTCTGCAACGCTATCTGAGCGCTGCTATTACCAATCAGCTAACTGCTGAGGCGGCCATGCAGGCGGCGGCAGGCGAGACCCGGCGGGTGTTGGGCGTAGACGGGTAGGGGGTAGCCCTGGGGTTTAACCCTAGGGAAAGACAGCAGACAGCTCAAGGCTAAGCTCTGGGGTCGGGTAATTAGGGAGAGACTGATGACTAAGGACTACATTCGCCAACGGGAACAGCGGACGGGCTGGATGTTGATTGCTCCGGCGCTGCTGCTGCTGCTGCTGGTCTACGCCTTCCCCATTTTGCGGGCTCTGTGGCTGAGCTTTTTTACCGAAAACCTCAGCACCAACCTAGAGCCGGTGTTTAGCGGTTTAGACAACTACGCGCTGATGGTGCAGGATGGCCGCTTTTGGCAAAGCATGAGAAATACGGCTGTCTTCACCGTACTGACGCTGATTTTTGAGCTGAGCCTGGGCCTGCTTATTGCCCTGTGCCTCGATCAGGCCTTTCGGGGGCGAGGCCTGGCGCGAACGATCGCCATTTTGCCCTGGGCGTTGCCCACTGCACTGATTGCCCTGGCCTGGCGCTGGATCTTCAACACCGAGTATGGAGTTTGGAACGACATACTGCTGCGGCTGCAACTGATCAGCGGTCCGGTGAACTGGCTGGGGGAACCCTTTTGGGCGATGGTGGCGGTGATTGCCGCCGACGTGTGGAAGACGACCTCCTTTGTGGCGATTTTGCTGCTGGCGGGGTTGCAGTCGATTTCCCAGGACCTGTACGAGGCCCACTCCCTAGACGGGGCCAGCCCGTGGCAGAGCTTTCGGCAAATTACCCTGCCCCTGATTGCGCCGCAGATTGTGATTGCCATGCTGTTTCGCTTTGCCCAATCCTTCGGCATTTTTGACCTGATTCAGGTGATGACCGGCGGTGGTCCGGGCGGTGCCACTGAGATGGTGTCGATCTATATCTATGCCGCCGTGATGCGCTATCTGGACTTTGGCTACGGAGCCGCCCTGGTGACGGTGACGTTTTTGGTGCTGGTCGCGGTCGTGGTTTTGACCTGGCTGTACCTGACTCGACTGCGCGCCAAAACTGAATAAACGAACAGGCAGACCCACGGAGCTATTCCCCGGGCGATCGCCTCTCACCTCATCTCCCCACCTCACCCATCCACCTACCTCACCCATCCCCCGTACCCATGACCACCATTGCCCCAGCCCCGGTCACGACCCCGCCTCAAACCCGCGATCGCGGCATTCCCTGGATGCGGCTGCTGCTCTGGCTTGCGATCGCCTTTACCGTCATTTTTAGCCTGGCCCCGGTACTGTGGCAGGTGCTTACCTCGGTTAAGACCAACGCTGCCATTACCCAAACGCCGGTGGTGTACCTGCCGGGGCCAGCCCAGCTCACCTTGGGCCACTACCTCGATCTGTTTCGGCTCAACCAGTTTCACGTGTACATGCTCAACAGCGCCCTGGTGGCCATTGTCTCTACTCTGCTGTGCCTGGCGTTGGGGTCGCCGGCCGCCTATGCTCTGGCTCGTTTGCGTATGCCGGGAGAGCAGGTGATTTTGGCCCTGGTGCTAATTGTGACCCTGTTTCCCTACATCTTGTTGTTTCTGGGTCTACTCGAAGTGGTGCGGGCCTTTGGGCTGGCCAACAACTACCTGGCGCTGATTGTGCCCTACACCGCCATTAACCTGCCCTTGACTATTTTGGTAATGCGCAGTTTCTTTCAGCAGCTGCCCAAGGACCTAGAAGACTCTGCCAAGGTAGATGGCTACGACACCCTGCAAATGCTCTGGCAAATTGTGCTGCCGATGACCCTGCCTGCCCTGGTCACCACCGGCATCTTGGCCTTTATCTTCGCCTGGAATGAGTACCTGTTTGCCCTCACCTTCATGACCCGCGAAAGCATGAAGACCATCCCCGTCGCCGCCGCCCAGCTCGGTGGCACCACCCTGTTTGATGTGCCCTACGGCCCCCTGGCGGCGGCCACCGTAGTCGGCACCCTGCCCCTGGTGCTGCTGGTG
>DASQNN010000509.1:0-1535 GCA_035644955.1 Nodosilinea sp.
CAGCGTGATGCCCTTTCCCCCCTTAGATGGGGCCTATGTGGTCGTGGCCAAGGACGACTACGGCACCCTGTTCGAGGTTTATCCCATCGGCAGCGAAATTATGCCGGGGCAGGGGCAGGATGAGGCCAGCTTTTGTCAGAACGCCCATCCCTACCATTTCACCGCGGTCCATGCGGCTATTTCGGTGCCGGTGAGCCAGGCCGAGATTGAGGCGATCGCCCAGCGGGAAGGGTGGCGTACCCTGGCCTGCGATCGCGATGGCCTATTTAGCCTGGTGGAATTTTGGGTCGAAAACCGGCTGATGCTGGAACTGCTTCCTCCGCAGATGGCTGAGGGCTATCTGCAAACCTGGAGCCCCGCCAACTTGGAGCGCCTCCAGGCCCAACTGGCGGCTGTGCCCGTGCGGGGCTAGGGGCCATGTTTCTTTGACTGTGTTGACGCAAGGACTGTGCGATGAATTGTATGTCTACTTTCGATATCCACGCCTATGTCATCAGCCCCCAGCAGCGAGATGCCATTACCGACCAGGGGTCTGATCTAGAGAAGGCCTACAAAACCCCTGCCGATGACTTCATTCCCGTGGGCTACGTGCCGGCTCCCGACAGTGCCGAACCCTGCATGGGTGTCCACTGGGTCGACCCTACCGCCGCGGAGTTTCAGGGGGATCCCCACGGCTTTAGTCACACCCTGATCTATGGCTTTTACGACGGAGTCATGGCCTTTATGGAGCCGATGGTCAGTCTGGATTTTCTCAAGAGTCAGGCCACTGTGGAGCAGGAGTTTGCTCGGCCCAAACGCTATAGCCAGCCTAGGCTGTACCCAACTCGCTATCGCATTACCTACCACCCAGAAACCCAGGAACACCGGATTTCCCTGCTGGAGTTTGTCGCCCCCTAGAACGCTGGTACAGAGCCCTTGGTTCTGGCTGGGATGCTCTGCCAGGGATCGTCAATGGGCTAAAGAACCCAGGGATCTTGAGAGTTGAATTTTGATTGTTGAGTTTGATTTTTGTTTTTTGAATTAGGAGCGAACGATATGGAAGCGACCGATATGCAAGCGACCCAAACAAAACCTTGGAAATGGCTGTTGATTGGCCTGGGGGTGCCCGCCGGTGGGTTGGCGATCGTTATCATTGGTTTTGTTGTTTTCTTTAGTATGGGTCCCGCTGGGGGAGTGCGAGTGACCAGCACCATGGAACCCTACGCCGAGAAATATATCGAATCGAAGCGGCTGCTAGAGGCCGATGAAACGGTGATTGCCTACTACGACGCCACCATTGCCCTTAAGGGCACCGAGGCAGCTATCCTCACCAATCAGCGTATTCTCTACCACCGGCCGGAAGGCACCACTAGCATTCCCCTTCAGCAGGTAGCCCGCGTTGAGCACGAAGAGCAAAGCGTGATTGGCGATGTCATTCGGATTTTTGCCGAGAGCGGAGAAATGATGGTGATTGAAATTGCCCCCCTCAACGGTGGTGCCGATTTTCTCAGTGCCCTAGAAAATCAGGTGGCCCTGACCAAGCCGGTATCCCAGAA
>DASQNN010000510.1:0-3658 GCA_035644955.1 Nodosilinea sp.
CATTGACAACGACGTGCCCTTTACCGAAAAATCCATCGGTTTTAACACCGCCGTGCAGACGGTAAACAGCGCCCTCTACGACCTTACCTTTACTGCCGCCAGCCACGATCGCGTCATGGTGGTCGAGGTCATGGGCCGCGATGCTGGTCACTTGGCCCTCCACGGCGGCATTGCCGGCGGGGCCGATGTCATTCTCATTCCCGAGCTGGTGCCCGAGCTGAACCCCCTGGTGGTAACGCAGATTTGCCAACACATCGCCGAGCTGCGCCAGCGGGGCCGCAAGTTTGCCCTGGTGGTAGTGGCCGAGGGCGTCCACGGCGAAGACGGCAAGCCCATGCACCTGATTGGCGAATACCTGGCCACGGCGATCGCCGAGCGCAGCCGCACCCTCTGCCAAACCGGCGACACCGCCTACTGCGACATGGACCGAGTCGAAACCCGCGCCATGGTGCTGGGCCACATTCAGCGCAGCGGCATTCCCACCGCCAGCGATCGCCTGCTGGCCGCCGCCTTTGGCCGCAAAGCCGTAGATCTAATCGCCGAAGGCCGCTACAACCGTATGGTGGTGTGGGAAGCGGGCCGCGTGCGCTCCAAAGACCTGAGCGACGTGATTGCCACCGTGCGCGAGTGTCACCAGCGCGGCGTTTGCCCCAGCCCGGTAGAGACCGACAGCACCATGGTCAAAGTGGCCAGGTCGCTAGGCATCTATGTGGGCGATCCCGATACGCTGCCCGACCCCAAAGCGGTCATGCAGGAGGTGCAGGAATTACCTGCGCTGGCCTAGACCCGTAGGGGCAAACGGCATTTGCCCCGCCCAAACCTGTGCCCAGACCGCGATCTTTGAGCACCACCACCGCTGTATCGGGCGCAGGTTTTGCGCCCCTAACGGGAGGGTACACCAGGCTCAACAGGGCCGGGTAAATCAGGCGGCGGGAGAATGTCCGAAATACTGAATCTCCACCTCGCGGTTTAGAGCTTTGGCTAGCACCTGGCGATCGCGCTGGGCGGCCCAAATTTCTAGCTCCAGATTGTCGGTGCCGACCACTCTAATGTCTAAAACATCCTTTGAAATCTGGCAGGACACCGACTTAACTCGCTGGTTCTTCGTTTTGTCTAGGCAGACCGCTATTCTGAGCAGAGCCGAGAGGGTTTGCACGATCTGGCGCTGGGGCTCGGACAGTTTTTTAAAGCGCTTGTGCTTTTTACTCGGAGCCGACTTGCAATGATAGCGGGTTAAATTGGCAATCAATTCTATTTCCTCGTCGGTAAAGCCGCGAGGATTGGTGCGATTGATGATGTAGCGCGAGTTTTTGTGGTGCTTGTGATAGGAAATAAACTGCCCAATATCGTGGAGCAGGGCCGAAAACTTGAGCAAATCACGCTCAAATTCGCCGTAGCCATGGATGGCTTGAGTTTGATCAAACAGCTGCAGGGCCAGCTCAGCCACGTGTTGATTGCGGGGCCAGTCAGACTCATATTTCTGCGCCAGCTGAGCGGCTTTGCGATCGCGCAAATTGGTTTCAGGTGGAAAGGAAGGAACCGCTTGGGAATGGCGTTTGAGGTAGTCTAAAATCATTCCCTCCCGCAGAGAGGCATCGCAGAGGGTAATCTCTTTAACCCCAACCATCTCCAGCAGCTTGACCAGCAGAATGCCGCCCAGATGAATGGCGTCTGCCCGTTTATCGCTAATTCCCTCAAACTTGGTCCGGTCAGCTGGCTTGGTTTCGAGCAATTCGTCGGTGACATGTTTGATGTCCTTCAGCCGTACCGTTTCAGCGTTGACCGATCGCAACGCATCTCCCCCCGCTTCCCGGTAGGCCGCCTCACCCAGCGAGCGAATGGTGCCCGAGGTGCCAATCACCCGGTCAAAGCTCAGTTCGCCAATCTGGTCGATGGCCTGCTGGGCCACAAATTCAATGTGAGCCTCCAGCACCTGGCGACCTTCGCGCCCCACGGTGCCCTTATCCTCAAACATATCCAGCAGGCGCAGCACCCCCAGCGGCAGGCTATCGCTAAACAATAGGTCCCGCCGATTGCCGATCACGGCCTCTGTACTGCCGCCGCCAATGTCAAAGACCAGAGCATTTTCATCCTCAAGCGCAATAGAATTTCGTACGGCCAAAAAAATCAGTCGAGCCTCTTCTCGGCCAGAAATAATTCTGGGAGCCAGCCCGGTTTGGCGCGCCACCTGGCTCAAAAATGCCTCGCCATTCTGCGCTTCTCGAATGGCGCTGGTCGCCGCCGTAATCACCTGGTCTACCCCCACCTGTTCAGCTAGATGAACGTAGCGATCGATGGTGGTCAGGCCGGTGTCAAAGGCGCGATCACTGAGGCGATGGGTGGCAAACACCCCAGCCCCGAGCTTGACCATCTCCTTTTCGCGCTCGATGACATCAAAGTTTTGCTGCGACAGTACCTCCACAATAATCATGTGAATGGAGTTGGTACCAATGTCAATCGCAGCTAGTTTCATAGGTTGCCTAGGGCGTCAACTTCGATCATCATGACGCGATTTACGCCATTCTGCTCGTCCGGTAGCCCTGGGGAATAGCAGCAACCTCCAGCCGCAAGCAATCTGTCCTCTCGCCGCCCGGCAAAGGCAATCGATCTCGGTCTATAAAACACGGGACAAGAGAACTCCTTTTGAGGAAAAGTGCCCCCTTAACAAAGGAGGCAGTTATTGAGTGACTCCAACCAGGAGAAACTGGGGATCCTAGGGAATGTTGGGTTCAGGGGGAGATGGGTGTGAGCAGCAGCTTGGTCAAACACCTATCGACTAACCGCCACTGGCGAACGCGCTTCCACATCCGCATCGACCGGCGGCGGCAGTAGGGGGTCGTAGCCCAGCTGACTGCCAATGCGCTCCCGCGCCAGCTCCCGGTATTCCCAGAAATGTCCCCCGGCGGCACAGAGCCCCAGGTACAGACCCAGCAGTCGGGGTTTAGTTGTAGCCATAGTCCACAACTGCTGCCAAAACTGGCGGCGAATCTCGCCCATGCGAATGCCCTGCTGCCAAATCAGCCGGGCCACCAGCTTGGCCCCCTTCCATAGGGGGAAAGAGATTTGCTGCTGAAAATAGTTACTGGTTTTAATGTTTTGGCACTGGCGCAGACATCGCGCCAGATAGGCCGCGGGCTCATACATCGCCCATAACGCCCCAACGTACTCGTGGGCAATTTCCGCCAGCGGCCGCGTCGGCACAAAATTCATCAGCGTATTTTGGTCGCCATATTCGAGGCAGTCGCGGTCTTCCAGCAGTCGGCCCTCCTGTTCGAGCCGGTTCCACAGCGCCGTATGGACCGGCGCTTGCAGAACCCCTAGCATGGGCTGAGGCAGAGCGGTTTCTTCCACAAAGTCCTGAATGCGCTGCCCGGCCCCCGCTCGCTCGCCATCAAAACCGATGATGAATCCGGCGTAGATCATTATCCCGGCGTCATTGATTTTGCGGCAGGCTTCGGTCAGGGGGTTGCGGGTGTTTTGCTGCTTGCGGGTAACTTTTAGGCTGTCCTGGTCAGGGGTTTCAATCCCTAGAAACACGCCGTAGAAGCCTGAGCTAGACATTAAATCGAGCAGTTCAGGATCTTCGGCTAAATTGACCGAGGCTTCGGTGACAAAGGTGAAGGGGTAATTGTGCTCCTGCATCCAGGGAATCAGCGCC
>DASQNN010000511.1:0-13087 GCA_035644955.1 Nodosilinea sp.
TGCAATACCTGGGCCGACAGCCCCGACAGCAGAAACCCCATGATTGGCTGGCAGCGATCGGTGCAGGCTCCGTAAAATTCGCCGCAGCGTTTGTCGCCCTGGGGTGGCCCCCACCAAAACTCGGCCATTGCCAGCGGTTTGAGTCCGTAGTTTGCCGCCGCGTGCAGCAGTTTGGGGGCGCAGCAGTCCCCTGTGCCCGTAGGCAAGTTGCCCAAAGCTTGGATCGCCACCGATTCTCCGGCAAAGTTGGTCAGTCGGTAGGCGGCGTGCATCTCGGCCTGGAGCTGGCGGGATAGCTCACGGCGCTGCTGCTTGAGAGCGGCGATTTCGGCATCGGCGGCCTGAATTAGAGTTTCTAATGGGGCGAGGCGATCGCGCCACCGCTGCTTAAACTGTCGCAGTTCGGCCTTGTCACCCCGGCTCGCTTGCTCCAGGGCCGCTAGAGAGGCCACCAGAGATGCTTCTGGGAGAGTGCTGGTTAGGGTTTGGCGCTGGCGATCGCGGGCCTGTTTGCGATCGCGATGCCGCTGGTTGAGCTGGGTGCGATCGCCAGCTTGCTCCCCCTGCAACCGGGCGTAGGTCTGCCGCTCTGGCAGCCGCTGCAACGCCAGCAGGCGGTCTTTAATCGCCCTCAGCGCATCGAGGGTGCGGGCCTCTTGTAGCGCCACCTGTTGCCGCCCAGGCAAGGGGAGCACCCAGCCGGGCACCTGCGCTTGCCCCTGCCACAGGCCCGAAAACGCCTTGAGCACGCCGACTTCGCCCTCGGGCGTTTGCACCACCAGCACCCCATACATCTTGCCTTCCCCCGAGTCAGGGGCTGGCAGCTGCGCCATCAGCCGCTGGGCCACGGCTTTGGCCAGGGTCGTGCGGGGCAGCGTGCAATGCTGCCTGGTGCGGGGGCAGTAGCCCTGGTACCAGTAGTCGGCCGCATCTGTCGCATCTGTAGAGGCCGAGGCCGGCGATACTGCGCCTAACCAGGCGTTTAGAGGGTGCAGCAGCGAGTTGAGCACGGCCAGAGTGGGGGTAAATGTAATGGCTAAATGCAGTCTATAAATGTAGTCTAGAAGGCCAAATTTAAGCGCCGTGGCGGCAGCCGCCTCAAAACACTAGGGCACAGCTGCTCTCACTGCTTTTATCACAGGACCATAGCGCCTATCGCAACAACGCTTATAATCTACCTAAAAGAAGATTGGGAACAAATGGAGCACTGCTAAAGTGACGGAGCATGATTTTTTGATCAATGCAACGCCATTCACTTCATCACCCAAGATTATTCCTATGCGAGCAGACCTCAAAGTTGGAGCCCTTCTCCAAACTGATGGACGGTGCCATTTTACACTTTGGGGACCTGAGCTCGACTCCGTAGAGCTACAGCTGCTACCGCCCAAAGAAGAGGCTTTTCTAATGGAGAAAAGCGAGGAAGGCTACTGGACTACAACGGTAGAAAACGTAGCCGAAGGAACCCACTATCTCTACCGCATTAATGGGGGTGATCTGCGGCCCGATCCGGCCTCTTTTTATCAGCCAGAAGGGGTGCACGGCCCATCGGCCGTAGTCAACCCCAACAACTATACATGGGGCGACACCGCCTGGAAAAATATTCCCTGGTCTGACTACGTTATCTATGAAGTTCATATCGGTACATTTACTGCCGAAGGAACCTTTGAAGCCGCGATCGCGCAGCTCGCCGACCTCAAAGCGCTGGGCATTACCGCCATCGAAATTTTGCCAGTGTCGCAGTTTCCGGGAGAGCGAAACTGGGGCTACGACGGCGTTTTTCCCTACGCCACTCAAAATTCCTACGGCGGTCCCGAAGGGTTAAAGCGTCTGGTCGATGCCTGCCATCAGGAAGGGCTAGCGGTCATTTTAGATGTGGTCTATAACCACTTTGGGCCAGAGGGCAACTACACCGGCAACTACGGCCCCTACACCACCGACAAATACAACACGCCCTGGGGCAACGCCATCAACTTTGATGACACCTGGTGCGACGGTGTGCGGCACTACTGCATTGAAAATTCCCTCTACTGGCTGCGAGAATTTCACATCGACGGGCTGCGGCTCGACGCTATTCACGCCATCTACGACTTTAGTGCCCAGCACATTTTGGCTGAGCTAGCAGAGGCGGTAGTTGAGCTGTCTGACCAGCTGGGTAAACCCCTCTACGTCACCGCTGAAAGTGACCTAAACGACGTTCGCATTATTCGCCCCGTTGAGCAGGGCGGGTTTGCCCTTCAGGCCCAGTGGTGCGACGATTTTCACCACGCTCTGCACACGGTAATTACTGGTGAGCGCTACGGGTACTATCAAGATTTTGGCACCTGTGAAGCGCTGGCAACGGCCATCCGCGATCGCTTTATTTACAGCGGCACCTACTCGCCCTTTCGGCGGCGGCGACACGGCAATTCAGCCACCGAGTTGCCCTCCCATCAGTTTATTGTCTGTGCTCAAAACCACGACCAAATTGGCAATGCTAAAGGCTGCGATCGCCTTTCCAAGCTGGTGCCCTTTGATGCCCTCAAGCTAACGGCGTCGGTTTTAATTACTTCTCCTTACATTCCCCTGCTGTTCATGGGCGAAGAATACGGCGAAGTAGCCCCCTTTAATTACTTCATTGACCACAGCGATCCCGATTTGGTCGAGGCCGTTTACCAGGGTCGCAAACGTGAGTTCAAAGAGGCCCACGGGTTTGGCGAACCCGCCCCCGCCCACGAACTGGCCACCTTTGAAGCCTCGAAGCTGAACTGGAATCTGCGCAACGAAGGGCAGCACAAAACCCTCTTGCAGTACTACAAACGGCTGCTTGAACTGCGGCGACAGCTAAAGCTCAGCACGCCCTCCTATTCTCAAGACATCAAAATCACCAGCGATAACGAAACCCAGATTATTGTCTATGAACGCACCATGGAAGAGGGGCCGCTGCTGTGCTTGATGAACTTCAATCAGGCCGTTAGCGTTGTTGAAATTTTGCCTGCGGAACAGCCCTGGCTGCTCAAGCTGGACTCTGCTGCCCCCGAATGGGGTGGGCCAGGGTCGTCTTTACCCGAAAAAATTACTGAAGCGCAGTCGATAGAGCTGGCTCCGCTTCAGTTTGCCCTCTACTGGGTAGCGTAGCAGCGCTCATATCTGCCCCTTTCCTGTCGATGCTCTGGTTTCTTTCACCTTTCGTCCTTTTTTGAACTTGCCATGCGTATTCCTACCGCGACCTATCGCATTCAGTTCAACCCGGAGTTTGGGTTTGCTGCTGCCCAAGACATTGTGGATTATCTAAAAAACCTAGGGATTTCAGATATCTACGCATCGCCTATTTTCAAGGCGCGCAAAGGCAGTACCCACGGCTACGATGTGGTTGACCCCAACCAGCTCAACCCCGAACTGGGGGGAGAAGCGGCCTTTGAACCGCTAATCGAAACTGTGCATCGCCACGGCATGGGCTGGCTGCAAGACATTGTGCCCAACCACATGGCCTACGACGGGCAAAACCCGTACCTGATGAATGTTTTAGAATACGGCCCCAATTCCGAATATTTCAACTTTTTTGACATCGAGTGGGAAGGCCCCGAAGAGCTAGGCGGCAAGGTTTTGGCCCCCATGCTGGGAGATTTCTACGATCGCTGTCTGGAGCGGGGCGAAATTCAGCTCAGCTACGGCGAAGAAGGGCTAAGCGTCAATTACTACAACCTGCGGTTTCCGGTTCGCATCGAGTCCTACGGGCGGTTTTTAAGCTATCAGTCGGGGCGGCTGGCGCAGCATTTAGACAAGCGCGATCGCACCTTTGTCAAAATTTCTGGCATTCTTTACCTGGTTAAAAACGCCATTATTGACCTCGAGGGCCGAGAGTACCGCAACCAGGCCCAGTTTGCCAAAGGGCTGCTGTGGGATGTGTACCAGGAAAGCGATGAGGTCCGCGAATTTATCGACCAAAACCTGGTGCTGTTTAACGGCACTCCTGACCAGTCCAACAGCTTTGATCTACTCGACGAGCTACTTTCCGAACAGTTTTATCGGCTGTCGTTTTGGAAGGTGGGCGCAGAGGAATTAAACTACCGCCGCTTCTTCACCGTCAACGAGCTGATTTGCCTCAAGGTTGACAACGAGCAGGTCTTTGATCAAACCCACGACCTGATTAGCAAGCTGGTCAGAGAAGAGAAGTTTAACGGCGTTAGAATCGACCACATTGATGGGCTCTATGACCCCACCCGCTACCTGGAGCGGCTGCGCGATCGCCTGGGCGACACCTACGTTGTGGTAGAAAAAATCCTGGAATCGGAGGAAACTCTGCCGACTAACTGGCCCATCCAGGGCACCTCTGGCTACGACGGCCTCACCCAACTCAACGGCGTTTTTTGCCAACAGGAAAACCAGGACGCCTTTACCCACATCTATCAACAGCTCACGGGCGAAGCTACGCCCTACACCGAGCTGGTCAGCGCTAAAAAACGACTGATTGCCGACACTAACCTGGTGGGCGACATCAACAATTTGGCCCGCTTTCTCAAGCGGGTCTGTCAGCAGTACCGCTATGGGCGAGACCTGACCCTATACGGGTTACGCACCGCCATTGAGGAGGTGCTAATTGCCTTCCCAATCTACTGCACCTACGCCAACCAAAAGGGCATTTCTGAGCGCGATTTAGCCTATGTGCAAGAGGCGATCGAAGCTGCCCGCCGGCGCATTCCCCAGTTGGTCAACGAGCTAAATTTAATCGAAAAATTTCTGTCGTTAAACTACGAAGGCTCTTTGCCCGCCGAAGAAAAAGCCCAGTGGCTGCACTTTGTCATGCGCCTGCAGCAGTTTACCGGCCCGCTAATGGCCAAGGGTTTAGAAGATACGCTGTTCTACAGCTACAACCGCTTCATTAGCCTGAATGAGGTGGGTGGGTCGCCGGGGCATTTTGGCCTCTCGACCAGGCAGTTTCACCAGCGGCAGCAGCAGCGGCAGCAGCAGTGGCCCCACGCTATCAACGCCACCTCCACCCACGACACCAAGCGCAGCGAAGACGTGCGGGCGCGGCTCAACGTGCTGTCTGAGATACCCGCTGAGTGGGAGGCAGCCGTGAATACCTGGCGCAGTTTGAACGGCAGCCACAAAAAAGTGGTGCGCGACCAGGTAGTGCCCGACGCCAACGACGAGTACTTTCTCTACCAGACCCTGGTGGGGGCGTTCCCCTTCGACGACAGCGAGCTGGATAGCTTCAGCGATCGCGTGGCCGACTATGTGGTCAAAGCCGTGCGCGAGGCCAAGATGCACACCGCCTGGCTGCGCCCCGACGCCGACTACGAAGATGGGTATGTGGCCTTTGCCCGCGCCATTTTGACCCCCGGCGAGAAGAACCTTTTTCTGACAGAATTCCGCAAGTTTCAGGAGCGCATTGCCGACTACGGCATCTACAACTCCCTTTCCCAGGTGGTGCTCAAGCTGATGCTGCCGGGGGTGCCCGACCTCTACCAGGGCCAAGAACTGTGGGATTTTAGCCTGGTTGACCCCGACAACCGCCGCCCCGTTGACTACGGCCGCCGCCGCCAGTGGCTGAACGAACTGCAGCAGTGGGCCGGCGACGATGCCGCCTCTGGATCGGCCTCGGACCAACACCTTGCCATGCTGCAAAACCTGCTGGAGTACCGCAAAGACGGGCGCATCAAACTGTGGGTGACCCACTGCGGGCTATCGGCACGGCAAGCTCACCGCGAGCTGTTTGAGCAGGGCGACTACGAACCGCTGTTTGCGCGGGGAGAAGCAGAAGACAATATTGTGGCCTTTACGCGGCAGTGGGGTAACCAGTGGGTGGTGGCGATCGCCCCACGTTTTCTCAACAGCCGCATTGAACCCGGCGAATACCCTATCGGCAAGGTGTGGGGCGATACCACCCTGGCCCTGCCCAGCGGCATCCAAAGCTGGAAAAACTGGATTACCGGCGAATCCTTCGCCTTTAGTGAAGACGCCAAATTGTCAGAACTCCTCGCCCTGTTTCCGACGGCCATTTTAATTGGTGAAGCGGCTGAAGCTGAGTAGATTGACCTGGGCTACGTTGTGGCCTACCGAAACGATTCCTGTAATCCAGGGGACTTTAGCCTTAGAACTGGGCATTGTATTAAGGCTAAAGTTCTAAATCGATAACCCATGATTGTTAAAGAACTGGATCCCGTCGCCCCTAATGCCAGTCAGCAGGTGCAGGCGGGACGCAGGGCTGAAGAGCAAATGGCGTTTTACCTGCGCCGCGCGTTTGCAGAAGACCCTGCGGTCAAAGTGTTGAACGGACTGCGGGTAGAGCGCCAGGGAGAAGTAGCCCAAATTGACCACCTGCTGATCAGCACCCACGGGTTTATCCTGATTGAGAGTAAAAGTGTCACCACACAAATTCAGGTCAACACCCAGGGGGAGTGGTCGCGCCAGGTAGGCCCGGTTTGGAAGGGAATGCCTTCCCCGCTGCTGCAAGTCGAGCGCCAGGCAGCCTTGCTCAAGGCACTGCTCAACGACCATGTAGATCACTTCTTTCGCAAAGTGCTGACGCTCCAGTTGACCTTCACCAGTGTCCCGTTTGATGGGCTGGTGGCCATTTCTGACACCGGAGTCATTCAGCGTCCCCTAGGCTTTGCCACAAAACAGGTGCTTAAAGCCGATCAGATCACCAGCCGCGTTCAAGAGATGAATGCCGCCTACCGGCGGGCCAGCGGTTTGTTTTCCCTCAACCTGAAAGACGCCGGAGCTGAATTTAGCGACAGGACAATCACAAACTTGACGGAGTTTTTGCAGCAGCAGCACCGGCCGCAACCGCAACCGGACCGATCGCTGGTTCCTGCGGTGCCGCTGGTCAGCCGTGAAGAAAGGCGCGATTGCCCTCAGCCGGTAGTGACAACTCCCTCTGTCGTCAAACCGCAGCCGCGTCAGGTTCCCATCCCTCAGTCTCAACCGGCGACAGCCCAGGCTGTGACATTGCCCTCTAGGGTCACGCCTCTGACGGCCAAACCGAAGCCCCAGCCAGCCCCCGTTCCTCGGCCAACCCCTGGAGCAGCAACCTCACCAGCCACCGGGATTGCTACCCCCGTCTGTCGCGCCTGCGGCGGCAGCCACTTAGCCATTGTCTACGGCAAATATGGCTACTATTTCAAATGCGCTGACTGCGATGGCAATACACCAATTAAGATGACCTGCGCCAACGGGGAGAAGGCCAAAATTTCTAAGCAAGGACGGGAGTTTTACCTGGTCTGCTCTGACACCCCAGCGCCTCAGCTCTTCTACGTCAACCCC
This sequence comes from Nodosilinea sp., assembly GCA_035644955.1. Lineage (GTDB taxonomy): Bacteria > Cyanobacteriota > Cyanobacteriia > Phormidesmidales > Phormidesmidaceae > Nodosilinea. The sequence continues at coordinate 7,249 of DASQNN010000511.1, forward strand.
GAAACTTAAATGTCAGCAACGCTCACGGTGGTTGGGGACATTGGTCTATGGCCAGGTCTTCACGCTCCCCAGGGGGCGGTCTCCCCGTAGAAGGATGGCGAAGCCAGCCCCCTTGCTTAGGCTAAAGGCGTTGCAAGGGAAGGACTATGGGCGTTCGTAAGCGGATATTTACATTAAGTGCTGCCATTGGCGCTGGTTTGATTGCTATCGCCGTTGGGTTGATTCTTTGGAGCACAACGCTATCCTCTGCCAGCCAGGGTAAGGCCATCGACCCTCAGCCGGGAAATCCCATTCAGCTCGACCAGGCCGCTGACCAGGCCGCTGACCTCTCCAAGGATGTCTACAACGGGCTAGACACTACTAAGGAAATTATTGGCAAAACCGAAGCTCGCAACGAGGCGATCGAGAAGGGCCGAGATGCCGCCAGCCAAAAAATGCAGGAACTGAGCGATCGCGCCCGCCAGGCCGAGATATCTGGCGATGATGTGCTGTCTGAAACCGACAAGCGCGTTCTCAAACACATCACCGAGTAATGTCACCCCCCGTCATCTGACGCGGGGCCACCGGTCGGCAGGGGTTGCCGTAGCAAATCTGCCCCGGCGGCAGCGACTTAAACACGCTGCTGCGCGCGCCCACCACACTGTTGGCCCCCACCGTCACCCCAGGGGCCACGAAGCAGTCTGTTGCTACCCAGGCCCCATTTCCAATCACCACTGGGGCCACTTGCAGAGTAAAGTTTGGGGCAGCAATATCGTGGCTGCCCGTACACAAGTAGCTTTTCTGCGAAATCACGCAGTGAGCGCCGATGGTGATCTGCCCCAGGCTGTAGAGCACTACATCGTCGCCAATCCAGCTGTGGTCGCCAATGGCCACATGCCACGGGTAGGTCACCCGCGCCGTCGGGCGAATCACTACCCCCACGCCCACCCTGGCTCCAAACCGTCTGAGCAGCCACCGCCTCGGCCCGTGGGAGGCGTGGGGCGTCAGCGGAAAGATCACCGCCTGCAACAGCCACCACAGCAGGATGACGACCTTTGAACGTCCTGGGTCGTAACCCGACTGGTCGTAGGTATCGAGCCGTACCCAGGGGGCATCGCCCCCACCGGCATTAACGTCAGAAATTGTCATCACCCACCACAGGTCGCTAAGGGGCTGATTCTACCGAAACAATCGGTGGCTGACTCGTCGGTTTTGGCGCTGGCGCAGTGGTTTCGGGGGTGACATTGAGCTGGCCGCCAAACTGGCGCAGTTCAAACAGCTTGACCCCAATCTGGTACTCGTACTGGCTCAGCAGTCGCCCGTAGATGTAGCCCGCCCTCCCGTCCAAAAAGCCCAGCCGCAGCACATAAAACAGCACAAACCGCAGCAGCGGCTTGAAGGGCAGCCGCACCCAAATTTTCTTCAAAAACCGCTTGCGCTGCACCGCATCGCCAAACAAGTTCGCGCCAATGGTGCCGCCGTCGCCCATACCCGTGAGCAGGTTGTAGTAGACCTGGGCCTCCCAGTTAGAGTAGCGGTTGTGGCGGGCCAGCCAGTGGTACAGATCGCGAAAGTCTTCGTGGAGCATGTCGTGCTTGAGGTAGCCCACGGCCCCCTCAACCATGACGTGCTCGTGCACCTCGTTGTCGCCGGTATTGGGGATATCGGCGGTTTGCAGGTTTTCGTAGCGGCCCTTTTGGTGGCGAAACAGGCGCAGGTTCCAGTCGGGGTACTTGCCGCCGTGGCGAATCCAGGTGCCTAGAAAGAACACGCGACGGTTCAGATAGTAGCCATCGAAATCAGTCTGCTGAATCGCCGCTTCAATTTCGTCCCAGAGTTCGGGGGTAATGCGCTCGTCGCAGTCAACAATTAGCACCCAGTCATGGCTAAAGGGCAGGTGGTCTAAGGCCCAGTTTTTCTTTTTGGGCCAGTGGCCGTTGAAGTCAAACTGCACCACCTTGGCCCCAGCGGTGGTAGCAATGGCGATGCTGCGATCGCTGCTGTGGGAGTCCACCACGAAAATCTCTGCCGCCCGCTCTAAACTGGCCAGACAGGCGGGCAGGTTTTGCTCCTCGTTTTTGGCCGGTATCAGCACCGAGACAGGCACCTTAGCGGTCGTGATAGACATAGCAGATTCCCTTGAAATCATGGGTTAGGTGAGCAAGCCATGGAAGCACTATAGCCCCCGCAGATGAAGAGCTGCCCTCGGCACCAGGTGGCGCAGACCACTAAATACATAGCCCAGCTGCCCGTAGGCGTAAACCAGGTTTTCGAACCGAAGGGCGGGGTCTGGCCAGCTTTTAAGCGCCTTGACCAGCCCCCGCAATAGGCACAGCCCCCGCACCTGTAGCCGCTGGCGGGTCAGGGTATGGGTGAGGTGTTCGCGGTAGCATTCGCTAATGCCCTGCCACCAGCTGCGGCGTAAAAACCAGCGGCGGCGCAGTCGCTCCGGGGCAACGTTGTGGGCCACCTGGGCTCGGGGCACAAACAACACCTCAAAACCGGCAGCCAGGGCCTGCTGAGTCAGGTGCAGCTCTTCGTTAGAGAGCAGGTTTTTGCCCACCCGCCCCAGTTGGGGATCAAACCCGCCAGCGGCATCGAGAAAAGACTTTTTGACGGCGTAGTTGAGACCCCGGGGAGTTTGGCCAGGGGCGGTGATGAGGCGGGTACTTGGTCCCAAATCGTAGGCGCCCAGGCTCTCGGCCAGGGTCGGTGAGAGCCAGCGGGGGGGGGTGCAGTCGGCGGGCCAGATCAGGCTCACTGATCCACCAGCGATCGCCGCCTGAGGATAATCTACAAACGCCTCGGCCAGCGCCGCTAGCCAGTCGGCAGAGGCCTCGGCGTCGTCGTCGAGGTAGGCGAGCAGACTGCCGTGGGCGATCGCAGCGCCCCGGTTGCGCGCGGCCGACAGCCCCAGAGTGCCCTCGTAGCAGTACGTCAATTGCGGATGGGGCAGACGCGCCTCCACCACCGCCCTCGTGTCGTCCGTGGAGGCGTTGTCAACCACGATAACTTCGTAGGCGGCGTAGGTCTGCCCCAGCAAACTATCGATCGCGGCCCCCAGGTAGCTGGCCCGGTTGTGGGTGCAAATAATTGCCGAGATCAAGGGCTGGGTCATCGCCAGAGCGCTGCTAAAAGAACCTGAGGCCAACTCCAAATTATAAATGGGCAGTCTAGAACCGCACTGATTCTAAACTGCCCACTTGATTGCCTAGACTACCGAAGCAGACCAGGTACAGGGTAATGACAAGCGTACCAAGCCCTACCGACGGGTTGGGTGGGGCTGGTAGTAGACCTTAGCGCCCTGGTCGGCCACGTAGTGACAGGCCCAAAACGACCGAGCAAAGCTCTTCCACACCGGCTCCTCAGAGCGGCGGTAGTAATCGCCCAAAATAGGTTTAATCGCTTCGGTAGCCGTTTTGAGGTGGTAGTGGGGAATGGCCAGAAAAATGTGGTGGGCCACATGGGTGCCAATGTTGTGGTGAATGGGGTTGATAATGCCGTAGTCGCGGTCAATCGTCGACAGCGCCCCCTTCAGAAAGTACCACTCGTCGCCCCGGTACCAGGGGATATCGGGCTCGGTGTGGTGCAAAAACGTCACCAGATCCAGCCACATCACAAACACCAGGTAGGGGGCCACGTAGTAGGTCGCCAAAAACAGCAGACCGTGGGTTAACCCCAACCAGGCCAAAAACACGATCATGGCCGACCAGCACAGGGTGCTAACCAGCACGTCGCGCCGTTCCGAAGGGCGAAACAGCGGGCTGCTGGGCAAAAAGTGAGATCCACTGCGCCCCGACGATCTAAAGAATAGGTAGAACGGATAGGCAAATAGCCCCCCATAGAATCGCACCATCTTCTGTGCCCAGGGCATGGCCCGGTAGGTCGATTCATCGATTGGGTACCAGCTTTCGTCGGTGTCAATGTTGCCCGTATTGGCGTGGTGGGTGCGGTGGCTAATGCGCCAGCCGTGGTAGGGCACCAAAATAGGCGTGTGGGACAGGTGACCGACTACGCTGTTTAGCCACTTGTGACGAGAAAATGACCCGTGGCCGCAGTCGTGGCCCACCACAAATAGCGCCCAAAACATGGTGCCTTGGGCCAGCCAAAACACCGGAAAAAATAGCCAAGAGTTGATTGCATGGGCAACGGCGTACAGCGCCGCAATGATCCCAATATCCAAACCGAAGTAGGCTAACGATCTGAGCGTAGACGGTTGAAAACAACGGGCTGGAATAGCGGCCTTGAGGTCTTGGAGGGTGAAGTCTAATTCCTGAGCTGATCGAACGTAGGCTGACAGCTCTGTGTCTGTAGCCTCGGTCGGAAAGCGATCTACTTGCACGAAAGTACCAATTTAACCATAGAGACGAACGCCCATCTACCGAAACCAAACACGAGTGGGCGTTACACAGCTTAACTTTTCACGGCATTTTATTCTATCCTATGGGCGATGTCCTGTCGGCTGCCGCTCTCAGCTAGGCTCCCCAGGTAGGGTCGCGATCGCGGGTTTTTGCCCCTTTTACCCCAGCTACAGCCCCAGTAGAGGAGCCAGACTAGGGTGCGCTTCTACCCACACCGACACCGACCCGCCGTTGCAGCGAAACTCGCCCCAGCCCTTGTCATTAGTAGTTAGGGTTTGTTTGACGTGGCCCGTGAGATCGTAAAACGTGGTGTCGGGCTTACCCACCTCCATCCACTTCGTGCCCTCCGACCCATTGCTCAACAGCACCGCCATCGCCTGAGGATGATCCTCCGACCCCAGGCGGGTCCAGCCCACCACATTGGGATGGTCAAAGTAGTCGTACTGAGGGCCGTAGGCAAAGTGCTTGCGACCCATCAGCAACTGATCCAAAATATCCCGGTGCGAGTCCATCCAGATTTCGTACTCGTTGCCGTCACGGCCCTTGTCTATGTAGTGGGCCCCGTAGTAGTCACAGTAAAAAATGCAGGGGTAGCCGTCTTCCCGCAGCAAAATCAAGGCGTAGGCCAGGGGTTTAAACCAGGCTTCTACCACCGATTCCAAAGCTTGCAGGGGCTGGGTGTCGTGGTTGTCAACCAGGGTAACCGCTAGCAGGGGCATTTCTTTGACCACAGTGTTGTCAAAAATGGTGCGCAGATCGTAGCTGCTGCCCGCTTTGCTGGCCTGGTAAAAATTGTGGTGCAGCGGCGCGTCAAACAGATCGAGTTGGCCGCCAGAGTTGCCGGCATACCAGCTCAGCGCCCCCAGGTCGTAGGTCCAGTACTCACCGACACAAAACAAGTCGCGCTGGGCGTAGTGTTCCAGGTGGGCCAGCCAGTCCACAAAGAAATCGCCGCAGATGTGTTTGATAGCATCTAGGCGAAAGCCATCGACGCCAACGTGGTCGAGCATCCACTCGCCCCAGTATTTCAGCTCGCCGCGCACCTCAGGATGGTCGATATCCAGGTCGCAGCCCATCAGGTAGTCAAAACTGCCCAGTTCCCAGCTCACCTTATCTTCAAACCCCTTGCCCTCAATCAGCCAGACGGCTCTGTAGTCGGGCTCGTAGCTGTTGTAGTCAATGGCGTCGAAGTGGTACCAGTGCCACTTCATGCTCGAATATTTGTCGCCCCGGCCCGGAAAGCTAAAGCCCGTCCACGACTTGATTTGGCGCATCTCGCCCAGGGGGCAATGGCGATCGCCCGGGTTCATAGGCGTAGCGTTAAATTCTTCCTCAAAATCGGCCGCCATCTTGTGGTTAAAGACCACGTCGGCATAGACGTTAATGCCCAAACCGCGACAGGCTTTCACCGCCGCTAGGTACTCGTCTTTGGTGCCGTACTTGGTGCGCACCGATCCCTGCTGGTCAAACTCCCCCAGGTCGAACAGATCGTAGACCCC
>DASQNN010000512.1:0-4063 GCA_035644955.1 Nodosilinea sp.
GGTGATACTGGAGCTGGTTGATGAACAATATTTATGCCGTGAGCTTTAATTAAACGCCGAATTAGATTTTTTTGCTCTATCTGCGTAATAGAGTGAAGCAGGAAAGAAATTGGATAATTGAGTAAACTAGTCAACTTCCAATTCAGCAATGGGTAGAGTCGGCGATGCCATACACTATCGCTCGTATATATAATAGAAACGTTACTATCATCTGGAAAGAGTTTTTGTAGTTGAGGCCGCACGTGTTCTCTTACTACTAACCAAACCGGAATGTTGCGACTTTTCAAAACTCGATAGTAATGCAAAGGCAAAGCTGCTTCTCCACCAAATTGCAAAGATGCAGCCTCTGCAACTATGGCCACACGAGCACTCTTTTTGAGAAAATTTTCTTTGACTTTCATTGTTAATTCTTCTGCGATATGAATATACAAAGCCAAAAGGTACTAGTTAGGCTTTCTGAAATTGTGTATCTAAAGCTACGCAGTTAGTAAGCACCCTTTGATTAACCGATGCTGTAGCATTTGTTGTTGTGGCAATCCAACGCACCACTAGGGTAGTTGTGGCACATCGTGCTGGGTGATAACGCATTCTATAAATAGGTCGACCTATGTTAGGTCTACATTTATGCACAGCATAGGCGCGGAAAGAACTAAATACATCTACATTTAGATATAAATAGATACAAAGTTTTACCCAGCGCTTCATGGGCTGACAAATGGCTTCTTCTATGATCAAGCTTTAAGCTTCCCTAAGGCCTTAGTAAATAGCAGTTTTAGTTGTCGAAGCCCATCGTGTAAATAGTTTTGAAGCGTTAAGCTGCTGCTTGGGGCAGTAAGTTTCTCTGTTCCTGAAACTTTGTTCTGAAAAAGTTGCTGAGTCACAACTCAATTCATCAGCCGCTAAAGCTCTAGTGTAGGGCCTAGAGCTTTAGCGACTGAGGCAAAAGAGACAACGCCTAGGGAGCGATCGCCTGCCCCAGGCGGTCGATCGCGCGATCGCCGCCAAAGCGCTGGGCAATAATGTCATCGTAGGTGTCGGCGATGGTCACCACCGAGAGAATGCAGGTCTGTAGCTCCATCAGATCCATGTTTTCGCCGCCCAAAACGCTTTCCGAGAACAGTACCTGATTGGCGTCGTCGAGGTGAAAAGCCCCAAAGCGCATGCGGCGGTTTTCGGTGAGCAAAAAGTGCATGAGTTCGTTATCGATGGTGCTGCCGATGGTGACGCAGCTGGTGGCTCGCACCGTAGACAGGTCGGCTTTTTCCCAGGGGTGCACCTCCCAGGGCAGCACTTCGATTTCGACCAGGGTCGAGCCGTAGAGCACGTCAAACCGGGGAATATCGGAGTAGGCCCGCAGGCTGTCTTTAAACAGGGCGGCGGCCTGGAGGTAGTCGGCGACTTTAGTGTAGGTAAGCGCCTGGACGTTGCTGACAAAGGAGATGGGCATGGGGAGTGGGAGGGTGGATGGGTGGGAGGGTGGATGGGCGAGTAGTGTTGTAGGGTGAGCAGTGCCTACCATTGCCTCTGGGCGGAGAAACCCGATTTCCGCTAGCCCCTACATGATGAACATTTTTTGATCGAGAGACTTGGGGGCATGGGAGTCGGCGAACTGCTGGGGGCTTTCGTCTGACTCTAGGCGACCATCAACCAGGTTAATGATGCGATCGGCCACGTCGAGAATGCGGTTGTCGTGGGTGACCATGAGAATGGTGCAGCCTTTTTCCTGAGCCAGCTGCTGCATCAGCGTTACCACGTCGCGGCCCGACTGTTTGTCGAGGGCGGCGGTAGGCTCGTCGGCCAAAATCAGCTGGGGCTGGTTGACCAGGGCGCGGGCGATCGCCACCCGCTGCTTTTGCCCCCCCGACAGGGCCGCAGGCTTGTAGTCGGCCCGCTCCGCCAGCCCCACCTGGCTGAGAATATCGACCGCCTGCTGACGCTTGCCGCGAAAGTTGCCGGTCAGCTCCACCGCCATTTCCACATTTTGGGCCGCCGTCAGCGACTCAAACAGGTTGTGGGCCTGAAAGATAAAGCCAATGTTGCGACGAATCGCCACCAGCTGGCGGTTGCCCATGCCCACCAACTCTTGCCCCAGCACGCGCAGGCTGCCATCGGTGGCCGATCGCAGCGCCCCGATTAGCGTCAGCAGGGTGGTTTTGCCCGACCCCGACGGGCCGGTCATAATCACAATCTGGCCGGGGTACAGATCGAGGCTAATGTCGTAAAGCACCTGCTTGCGTAGGTCGCTGCGGCCAAAGAAATAGTTGAGGTTGCGCACCTGAATCGATGCCTCGGCGGTGGGCGGCAGACCAGATGTCGTGGAACTGGAATTGGAACGGGGTGCAGTCATAGCCCAAATACCTCCGCTGGGTCAGTGCGCTGCACCTTGCGTACCGCAATGGCACCGGAAATCAGGCACATAATAAACGTCATCATGTAAATGTTAACGACTCGCCGCAGGGTCATCTGAAATAGCAACCCGGTGACGGCCGCCCCCAGGTTGTAGAACAGCGCGCTGATCAGTAAGCCCGGGATAAACCCCAGCACCGATAAAATAACCGCTTCTTGAATCACGACCCCAAATAGGTAGGCGTTGTCGTAACCGATCGCCTTGAGGGTGGCGTACTCCGACCAGTGGTCGGCCACGTCGGTATAGAGAATCTGGTAGACCAAAATAATGCCGACTACAAAGCCCATGGTGGTGAGCAGCGAGAAGACAAAGCCAATATTGGTGTTTTCTTCCCAGTAGGTGCGCTCGCGGGCAATAAAGCCCTCGGAACCGTTCATGGGCAGCACCAGCACATCCTGGGGCAGGCCGTCGCGTAACGCTTGCACCAGGGTGCCGATGTCGGTGCCGGGGGTCACCCGCAGCAGGCCAATGTCGGCGGTAGCAAAGCTGCGATCTTCTTCTTCGGGGCCGCGATTGGCAAAAAAGCGCAGAAAGTTTTGGTCGCTCATAATCAGGTTGCCGTTGCCCGAGGCAAAGTCGGTGCCCAGGCTGAAGGTGCCCACAATGCGAATTTCGCGATCGGCCAGCTCGGTAATTACCCCGGTTTCGCGGGGGCCGACTTCGCTGCGCGATCGCTCGTCGAGCATCGCCGTATTCGGCAGCCGCAGCTCCTGCTGCCGGGCCAGCACCTCGGCCATGGGCAGCACCGGGTCGGAGGGGTTGTAGGCGATCACTCGCACGGGGCGGGTTTTGCGCGTATCGGGGTTTTTCCAGCGGGCATCGTTGATATAGATGGCGTAGGCTCCCTCTACTCCGTCAAAGGCCTGGGCCTGGTACAGACGGCGGCGGGCAAAGGCCCGGGGCACAAACATATTCTCTTTGAGCCGGTTGATGATTACAATTTCGCCGTTGAGCCGACTGAGCAGCTGGGTCTGGCTGTCATAGAGGGCGTTTTTGAAGCCCGTAAACAAAAACATCAGCAGCACCGCAAAGGCCACCCCAGCCATGGAGGTGAGGAATTTTTTGCGATCGTGGATCAAATTGAGGAGAGCGAGGGGGGTGCGGCGCATGGCGCGATTTTAGACTGGTGATTTTGGATTTTTGGATTTGCAGGAGCGGTTATCGATGGAGGTGCGGGCACGGTAGAGGGCGGTCATCCTTTAGAATTCTGGCTTCCAGCGCTCCATTCGGTAGGGGCGCAGCCTGCTGCCCCCTCTCCACCAGTCGGGGGCAATCCAGCAACATCTGGCTAGACAGCTTCGATATCGGCTGATCAACAGCGGGAAACAGCAGGGGAATTAGTCGCCGAGTCATGCGGGCCGTCCTCAAAAAATGGTTGAGTTGCGTGGTTGTGGCAGGGGCAGGCTGCTCCCGGCAGTCGACGCAATCCCGACACCGACAGTCTGTCCGGCTCCCAACATCCCAAGTCCACCCTCTAAAAGTCATGCGAATACCTCCGCTGGGTCAGCGGTAACGGCTTTGCGCACCGAAATTAGCCCCGAGAGCGCGCACATGGAAACGGTGAGCATAAACACAAACACCACGCGAAACAGAGTCATCTGCATAGGCAGGGTGCCTGCCGTGGCATTGTAGGCCAGCCCGTAAAGCCCCAGGGCC
>DASQNN010000513.1:0-6477 GCA_035644955.1 Nodosilinea sp.
GCGACCGGCGCAGCGCGGGGCGTGGGCGGTCACACTGGCGGCCCCTACGACACCGTGCCCGAGGTGATGATTCTCGACGCGCTGTTTCGCGGGGCGGGCGACAAGTATGTGCCGATTTTCTTTGACGAAGCGGGCCACCGGGTGGCGACCCAGTATCTAATGTCGGTGCTCAACGGCGACATGCCCGCCGAAGACCTGATGCACTACCGCGAAGCCCACTCCAAACTGCCCGGCCACCCCGAACTGGGGCTCACCCCCGGGGTTAAATTTAGCTCTGGGCGGCTAGGTCACATGTGGCCCTACGTCAACGGTGTAGCCCTGGCCAACCCCGGCAAAGTCGCGTTCTGCCTCGGTTCCGACGGCTCCCAGCAGGAGGGCAACGACGCCGAGGCGGCCCGCTTTGCGGTGGCCAACCACGTCAACGTCAAGCTGCTGATCGACGACAACGACGTTACCATTGCCGGTCACCCCTCCAGCTACATGGGCGGCTTCAGCGTCAAGAAAACTCTTGAGGGCCACGGCCTGACCGTGCTCGAAGGCGACGGCGAAGACATCGACAGCCTCTACGCCAACATCTGCAAGGCGATCAACACCCCCGGCCCCGTGGCGGTGGTTAACAAGCGGGCCATGGCGGTCGGCATCGAGGGCATTGAGGGCAGCACCCACGGCCACGATGTGATCTCGGTGAAGGCGGCGATCGCCTACCTCACCGCCAAAGGCCACACCGCCGCCGTGGAGATCCTCGAAGGCATTACTGCCCCCAAAAATACCTACGAGTTTCGGGGTTGCAGCAAAGTTGTGGGGGCCAACCGCAACGTGTTTGGCGATGCCATGGTCGAAGTGCTGGGCGAGATGGATGAGATGGCCCGCAAAGAGAGCGTGCTAGTGGTCGACAGCGACCTGGAGGGGTCCTGCGGCTTGGCCCAGATCCGCAAGGCCTACCCCGAAGTCTTCATCAGCGGCGGCATTCAAGAGCGGGGCAACCTGTCGGCGGCGGCGGGCTTTGGCATGGCCGAGGGCAAGCAGGGCGTCTTCGCTACCTTTGCAGCCTTCCTGGAGATGTGCATCTCTGAAATCACTATGGCGCGGTTGAACCGGTCTAATCTGCTGTGCCACTTCTCCCACTCCGGCATCGATGACATGGCCGACAACACCTGCCACTTCGGCGTTAACAACTTCTTTGCCGACAATGGCCTGGAGGACGGCTATGAAACCCGCCTCTACTTTCCCGCCGATCCCAACCAGATGAAAGCCTGCGTCAACAAGGTGTTCCACGACCCCGGTTTGCGCTTTATCTTCTCGACCCGCTCGAAGGTGCCGATGATCCTCGACACTGAGGGCAACGAGATGTTTGGCGGCGACTACACCTTCACCCCCTGCAAGGATGAGGTGATCCGCGAGGGCACGGCGGGCTACATCGTCACCTTTGGCGACTCGCTCTATCGGGCCCTCGATGCCGTCGAGCGGCTGAAGCAGGAGGGCATCGACGTGGGCTTGATCAACAAGTCCACCCTTAACGTGATCGATGAAGAGACCATGGCTAAGGTGGGCAAGGCCCCCTTTGTGCTGGTGACCGAGGCCTTTAACCGCAAGACTGGCCTGGGCAGCCGCTTTGGCTCCTGGCTCATGGAGCGGGGCTACACGCCCAAGTTTGCCTTTATGGGTACCAACCACGAGGGCAGCGGCGGCCTGTGGGAGCAGTTCATTCACCAGAGCATTGACCCCGATGGCATCATGGCCAAGGTGAAGGAACTGGTGGGTTAGATCCCCCTGCCCCCTTACCAAAGGGGGTGCTAGATCCCAGGGTTCTTCGAGAACCCTGGGATCTTTTGCTATAGGAGACTCCCTACATGGCGAAGACAGAGCGGGAAAAAATGCTGGCCCACGAGCTGTATCGGGGAGCGGATCCGGAACTAGTGGCGCTGCGGCGGCAGGCCCAGGAGCAGCTGTACGAGTTCAACCATGCTCGGCCTAGGGAGCTTGAGGTGCGACAGGAGATGGTGCGATCGCTCTTCCACACCATTGGCCCCAACTTCGAGATTACCCCGCCCTTTTTCTGCGACTACGGTAGCCACATTCGCGCGGGCAAAAACCTTTACCTCAACACCAACTGCACCATTCTCGACTGCAACTGGGTGACGATTGGTGACAACGTGCTGATGGCCCCCAATGTGCAAATCTACACCGCCTACCATCCCACTGACCCAATGGTGCGGCTAACGGGGTTAGAACTCGCAGCTCCGATTACCATTGGCAACAATGTGTGGCTGGGCGGCGGCGTAATTGTTTGCCCCGGAGTGACGATTGGCGACAATACCACCATCGGCGCGGGCAGCGTGGTAACAAAATCTATACCTGCAAATGTAGTCGCAGTGGGCAACCCTTGCCAGGTTTTGCGCAAGGCTTAAAATTTGCGTGATTACACTATTGTCAGTGAGTTATTGGGACTCACTCAAAAAGGTTTTAACAGGGCTTTCTGCATTTTTAATTATTAGCTACAGTTTTCACCCTTTTGATTGATACATTCCCCCAGCAAATGTGCTAACGCTTGCATATTGGTCGGGGTTTTTTGCTGGCTTACTCAACAGCACCATGACGATTTCTTGAGGCTTCAGCTATCTGGCCTACCCATGGCACTTCCCGAATCGAACTGGGAACGATATAGTAACAGTTGATTAAGAACTTGGGTTATGGGCTCTACTCCCTCTAAAACTTGCGCTTGTCAAGCCATCGGTCGGTGCCAAGCTGGCGAGGCAGGGCGGCTTTTTCTGTGGTTCCCAGTTCCCCATACGTTGGCAAAAGTCGTTCCTTTTCTAAAACAGGAATTGCTTGAATTTAAGCTAATGCAAGAGCGTCCAGGTTTGAGTATAGCCTGCCCATCTGGCCAGGCTCAAAATGTTGCCCAATCTCTGGCTCAGCTAGTAACACCGAGAGAGTTAAAAGAAACCCAAGTTTTGTTTGTTCGGGGCGCGGTGCAGCCTCAGCTGCAAGATTTTAGCGATATTTCTTCGCTACAGCGCTTTGTCAAGTTTAGCCAAGCCGATTGGCTGGTTGATATGTTGGCGAGCGATCGCATTACCAGCCATTTTCAACCGATTGTTTCGATCGCCGATACGTCCCAGGTGTATGGGTACGAGGCGCTGCTGCGGGGGCTAGATGAGCAAGGCAACCTAGTTATGCCTGGCCCCATTTTTGATGTGGCAACCGAAGCCGGATTGTTGCCGCAGTTAGATCGCCTAGCCCGGCTTAGCGCCATTGAGCAGGCCAGCCAGCACCACTTGAGCGGGCGTATTTTTATCAACTTTTCCCCCACGGCGCTGTACGATCCAGTGTCTTGCCTGCGGAGCACGGTGGAGGCCATTGACAGGGCTGGAATCCGCCATGAACAGGTGGTGTTTGAAGTTGTAGAGTCAGACAACCCTCAAGACTTAAACCATCTTAAAACAGTGCTGAAATATTATCGAGAGGCTGGCTTTGCGGTGGCGCTGGACGATTTAGGGTCTGGCTATTCTGGCCTAAATTTACTGCACCAGCTGCGTCCTGATTTCGTCAAGTTAGACATGGAGCTAATTCGGGATGTCCATCTCGATCCCTATAAAGCTTCCATCACCGAAAAGCTTTTAGAAATCGCTCAAAATCTGAACATTCAAACGGTTGCAGAGGGGATTGAATGCATTGAAGAGTTGAACTGGTTGCAGGAACGAGGCGCAACCTTTGCCCAGGGCTATTTGATTGCTAAACCCAGTGCTGTACCGGCTAAAACGACTCCGCGTTTCAGCTCAAAAGCGTTGGCCCCTGAAGCGGTGCAGCCAGAGCCGCTGACGGTGCAGCAAGTACAACATCAAACTGCGCCTGAGCGCATTGTTGCGGCTGTAACTCAACACATTCGCCAAACGCTGGAGTTGAACGAAATTCTTCAAACCACAGCGGATGAAGTGCGACAGCTGTTTGAGGTAGAGCGAGTCGTGATCTATCGCTTTGAACCCGACTGGAGTGGGTTGGTGGCGGTAGAGTCTTTGGCCGCAGGGTGCCCGTCTATTTTGGGCTTTCACGTGATGGATACCTGCTTTCAAACGACCCATGCGGCCTATTATCAGCAGGGCAATTCGCGGGCGATCGAAGATATTGAAACGGCAGGGCTAATGCCGTGTCATGTCGAACTGCTTAAGAACTTACATGTTCGAGCAAATTTGGTTGTGCCCATTTTGCAGAAGGAGCGGTTGTGGGGGCTCTTGATTGCCCACCAGTGCAGCGACCGGCGGCAGTGGCAGCAGTCGGAAGTGAATTTGTTGTGCCAACTGGCTGGTCAAGCGGCGATCGCCATTCAGCAGTCGGAGCTTTATCACCAGCTGCAAGCGGCCAATCAAGAGCTTCAGCGCCTGGCTTCGGTCGATGGGTTGACCCAGGTGGCCAATCGCCGCTGCTTCGACGACAGGCTCAGGGCTGAGTGGCAACGGCTGGCCCGAGAGGAAGCTCCCCTATCTTTAATTTTGTGTGATGTAGACTGCTTCAAACTCTATAACGACACCTATGGCCATCTGGCCGGAGATGACGTGCTGCGGCAGGTGGCCAGTGTCATTGCCCAAGCCTCTAAGCGCCCGTCGGATTTGGTGGCCCGCTACGGTGGTGAGGAGTTTGCAATTATTTTACCGAATACCAGTGCTGAGGGGGCGATCGCCGTTGTCACCGCCATTCAGGCTAATTTGGCGGCATTACAACTGCCCCATCCCCAATCGCAGGCCAGTGACCTGATGACGCTTAGCTTTGGCGTAGCAACAGTTGTGCCCCAGAGCCAGCTGTCTTCTGCGACCTTGATCGCCACCGCCGATCAAGGGCTTTATCGTGCAAAGGCCCGCGGGAAAAACTGTGCGGTGCAGATTAGCTACGGGGAAATGACGGCATCATTCCAGTAGTTTTCCGTTGGGATGGGCGGCAAGTCAAAGTAGCCAGATGCAGAACCAAACCTACACAGCCCCCAACGGGCTGGTTGAGGCGTCGACCGAAGGTGTTGACCAAAAGGGCGAGGTGAATAAACTACGGCTTTTGATAGCTGATCACACGCACCGACGCGGCTGATGGCTCTTCGCTGAAAATCAGCACCCCTTCGGCTTCGGATCGGGCGGGGATGAAGTCGAAGGTGGTGTTGGCAACTTCTTCAGGGCTAGTGGTTTCCAAAGTGCCTTCGACGGTAACCTCGGCGGCGGTGGCATCGCCTTCGTTTTTGATGGTAATGGGGAGGTAATAGTGGTCTTGGGCGGGCCGCACTTCACCCGGTTCTACCGTAAACTCGGCGGGTTTGAGCGATGGTTTAAGCCACAGCGAAGCCACCGTAGCAACTACCGCCGCTAGCAGCGTAAGGGAAATGCCGAGGGAAAACCATTCGGCTGGATTGCGGATGGGCTTTTCAGACATGGAAGTTTGGGGGTTATACAGCCAGGCGACCAGCCGCACCGCCAATGGTGCAGGGCAGGCCCAATACGATGATATAGCTCACCCACTGGTTAATTGGGTCGCCGATGCGAATGACCTGAAACAACCACAGCATGAGCGTTGCAGCAGCTAACGCAATTAGGTAAGCGGCCACGGTTTCACTAATTGGGCCTTGAAACAAGCCGGACTGCGCTCGCCGCTGCCGCTGAGCGCCAAAATTGGCCTCAAACACGATGATGTACGACAGCAGCAGCGAACTGGCCATAATCAGCAGCAGGCGCGTGGGCTCGAGGGAGCTAGAAATCATGGGAATTTCATCGGTAGGCGCGATCGATGAGCCGACGACGATCGCGCCTAGGAGGGCGGCACCGGCATCTGACAGTGTGCTGCGCCAGGGGTGGCCGCGCTTTTGGTCGGAGTCAGCATCGTCGTCATCGGTGATTTTCAGCAAAAGGTTGTTGGCAATGCCAACCCCAATCGAATAGGGCAACGACAGGGTGATCAGTCGGCCCATGATGGCGTCTATGCCGGTCTCAAGGTGAAGGATGTCGAGTAATATCAGGCTGAGGGTGGCGGTGAAGATGGCGATCGCCAGCCCCTCCGCACTTTCGACCAAAATTTGGGTGCGGCTGCGGGGCTGCTCGGCGCGAAATCCACCTTTGATATTCAGCAGCACCAAAGCCAGGTAGGCCATGCCCAAAATCAGCATCATGCGCGGCGGCGAGGTGAAATTGCCCTTCCACCACACCTCCATGGTGTAGAGAAAGGGGGCACCAAACAAAAACGCTCCGGCAATGCCGCGCATTAAATCGCTAAACTCTGTCTGCCAGTCCTGGACTTTGATGCGTACCATGCCGTCAATTGCTGAGATTGCCTTTAATTTTGGCAGATTCTGCGCACCGTTAAATGCCGCTGCCGATTCTAGAGGCGCAGGGCGGCCACCCGCGATCGCTCGGGCATCGACGCCTGCGCCCCCGGCACCATAACCGCCGCTGCGGCGACGGCGTTGGCGAACTGCACGGCTTCCTCTAGGTCCATCGCTTCGGC
>DASQNN010000514.1:0-2570 GCA_035644955.1 Nodosilinea sp.
CGTCGCATTGCTTTGGTTTGGTAGTCGATTGGTGATGCAGCAAGAGCTCAGTATTGGCCAGCTGCTGGCCTACAACAGCATGAACGCCAACTTCTTAGCGCTGATTACGCTAGTGATCACATTTTTTGATGAGTTTGCTCGCGCTAAAACGGCAACCCAGAGACTAACAGAGATTATTGAAGCCACTCCTGAAGAACCTGCTGGGAGTCGCAAGCCCCTAGCTGAAATTCCCGAAGATTCAGATATTGTTTGTAGTAACTTAAACTTTCATCACCCTGGCCGGATTGATCTGCTAGAAGATTTTTCTCTCACTATTCCAGGAGGCAGAGTAACGGCCCTGATTGGTCAGTCGGGTTGCGGCAAAAGCACGTTGTCTAAACTGATCGCAGGGCTATATTTCCCAAAATCTGGCAATATCCGCATCGGCATCTATAATCTGCAAGACCTCGCCCTGGAATCGGTTCGCAAGCAGGTTGTGTTAATTCCTCAAGATGCTCACTTCTGGAGTCGTTCCATTATTGAGAATTTCCAGTTGGGGAACCCCGATGTTCCCTTTGAACGGATAGTGAGAGCCTGCCAGATTGCAGAAGCCGACGACTTTATCAGCCAACTGCCGGACAAGTATCAAACCATCCTGGGTGAGTTTGGAGCCAATTTATCCGGAGGGCAACGGCAACGACTTGCGATCGCCCGCGCCATTGTGACTGATCCGCCCGTCCTGATTCTAGATGAATCAACGGCGGGACTTGATCCGGTCAGCGAAACCCAGGTTCTAGATAACCTGCTGTCTCATCGCAAAGGTAAGACAACCATCCTAATTAGCCATCGGCCAACCGTCATCAATCGCGCTAACTGGGTGGTGCTATTAGAGAAAGGAACGCTAAAGCTTCAAGGGCCTGTAGAAGATCTCCTTTCCGTTCCGGGCGATCACCGTTATTTCCTGAAGGTCTAATTTTTACCGGAGGAAATAGTATCTTTTGCCCTGACTTGCCAATGCGCTCTGGGGAAAGATTGGTCTTGCGGCGACTCTCTACTCGATTCCACCGATTAAGGCTTGAGGATCTGATCCAGCAGACTAGTGCGGCGTCAGCCCTAAGAATTAGGATTGACGACAAAGCATCCATAAACCGACATCTAAATCTGGAATTCGCTGGAAAACGACACTTAGTTCCGGAATAGGCTGGATCAGCACTTTTGGGGTTGCCAGAATCCGATTAGGTGTATCCGACGTCTCAAACCGTTGACTTGTCGTTAATTTAAGTACAATTGAACTAACAATACTCCAGCGACACTAATCCTGTAAAGTGTCATTTATCTCTGGAACGTACACGTACCCCGAATCTGGCTGGCGGCGGTCTCCACCGTCATGCCCTGGGTCGAGGCCCCGTTGATCTGCAAGATGTGATCTCCAGGCTGCACGTTGGCGGCCATCGCCGGAGACCCTTCAATCGGCTGTACCACCAGCAGCGCCTCGGTCTCGGGATCCAGGGCAAGCCGCATTCCTACCCCCACCAATTGGCCACTGGTCTGGCTCGAAAACGCCTGAAACTCCTCTGGCGTCATAAATCGGGTGTAGGGGTCATCGAGTTTGGTCAGCATGGCCTCCAGCGCTGCGTAGGCGGCATCCGAAGAGGTGTATTCCTAGACCCAACAGCGACTGCCGCTCTTGCACCCAGTCAACCTGGTTAAAGGTGGGATCAACGTAGGAGCGTTGGACGATTTGCCAGGCCTCGTCTAAAACGCTTTTGGGGCTGGCTTGCCAGGCGGCCCAGGCTGTCGTGGCGAGAACGGGTAGCCCAATCAGCGTCAGGGTTGAGGTGAGGGCCAGGGCTTTTTCGGCGGGTGACCAGGCGGCGATTCTAGACGTTAAGCAAAACGGCGGCGAAGTTGAGGCATAGCACAGCAGCAGGTTTAGAGTACTAGCCACAGAATGGTAGGAAGCTGAACCCAGCGCATATAGGCATCTCTAGGATGCTAGGGCAGAGGGTCTGCCGCTGGGTCAGACCAAGTAGTCTGTAGATAGCCCCGAGCATAACCAATGCCTGTGGCAAACCTGTGCCATTCCACGGCTTCGATGTAAGCCGCTTGGGCCGGGTCAATGTCGCCCCGGTCGGGGTGGGACGAGCGCTCGGTGCGATCCAGTCTGCCCGATGCTTCGGTAGTTGGGTCTATTTCTGACGACTCCAAAACGGAGGCCCAACGCAATGTTTTCCCAGTCTGGTATAACAGTATGGATGGCGATGGAGCTCGCCAAAACCGCCCTACGCTGTGGATGCCGCAAGGGGCTGATGGCTCCTACTTATTCCGGCTTGGGGCGGAAGGGTAGGGCCTTTGTAGTCTTTTTACTCTGTAGTCTTTTTACAACGTCTGCCCTGAGCCGCCTGGGTCAACCGATGTAACCTCAGCGTGGCGCTATGTTAGAAAGCATTATTTGGATTTTGCTGATGGGTTTTTTCGTCGGGCAAATTGCTCGACGGCTAAAGATCCCGGCCCTGGTGGGCATGGTGCTGGTGGGCATTTTGCTTGGCCCCCAGGTGGGCAATGTGATTAGCCCAGGGGTGTTAGAGGCG
>DASQNN010000515.1:0-6005 GCA_035644955.1 Nodosilinea sp.
AGGCCAGCTGCCCAATGCTAGAGTTGCCGGTGCCTAAAATCATGCGCTTGGCGCCCTGCTGGCGCGATCGCTCAATAGCCGCTGCCAGCAGCAATTTCCCCAACTTTTTGCCCTGGTAGCTGGGGGCAACGGCAATATTCATCACTTCGATCACCTGGCGATCGCGCGGTAGCAGCACGACTACTGCGATGGTCAAAGACCCGCCCTCAGGGGCGATCGCGGCATCCCCCTCCATCAACCCCATCACCGTAGACCGGTGAATATAGGCATTGACCATCGCTGGGGATGGATCGGCATCTAGCAGAAGTGGCCAGGGCCATTCGGCTGGGGTTAAATCTTTTACCTGCATAGCCAGCCGCGTTTAGAGACCTGCTGGAGCTAGTCTATCGGCTCCAGGAGGATACGAAACGTCCTAACCGTTCTGGCGATGGCTATACATCAAAAAAGAGCGCTCCGAAGAACGCTCTTTTTTTTACATATCCTGTATAGACCCGAGGCACCAATCGCCTCAGAACCAATGGCTTAGTCTTCCAGAATGACCTTAGCTACCATGCCGGCCCCACGGTGGGGAGCGCAGTAGTAGGTGTAGGTACCAGCAGGCATGTCGCTGGTAAAGGTGGTGGAGTAGTTTTCGCCGGGGGCAAAGGTCAGCTGGGTGTGGGAAATGCTGTCGGCCAGAGCCTTGTCGCCGGGCACGCTAGCAGCATCAAACACAACGTTGTGGGGGGCCATTTTGTTGTTGACCCAGGTCACAGTGTCGCCGGCCTTGACGGTAACGGTGCTGGGTTCAAATACCAGCAAACCGGCATCAGAACCCATTTTGACATCGTAGTTGGTGGCCGCAGCGGGGGCAGAAGCCAGGGTCAGAGTACCCACAACTAGCAGAGCAGACAGAATAACCAAGCCCAAACGCTGGGCGGCGCGAAATACACGTTGCATAACTACCTCTAAAGCTCGTATCTCCAGTTCAATCAATCAGGGGGATGTGTAACACCCTACCTATGGCATATTACCTGCTTTGCGCAGTAACTTGGGCCATGAACCCTGGGGTAATTGCCGCCACGGGCAAATCTACAAAGCACAGCCAAAGCCCGGCTTGCAGACGACCTAGCCTTTCCCCCAGGGGCCTACCCATAAAACGCTGGGTAAAGCCCCAGCTATCCAACCCCTAGACCTGAGGAGCGGAGAAGCGGGTCTTGCCAGCTCCCCACATGTCGCCAATAACCTTGGGCTGAAGCAAGATGTGCCCCGAAATGGCCACTAGATCTTCCTCGGTTAGACTGCGCATTTTGGGAAAGATGTCAGCACTTTTCTTACTGGGGTGCACTTGAGAAATATCGGTCAGACCGTCGTAGGTGGTCGGCTCTTTCAGGTAGTCTACCAGGGCTTCAAGGTTATCGCGGGGGGGCAGGGCACCGGCCAGAGAGTCTGGATCTAGACCAACGGTGGGGTTGGTTTTGGTAATACCCCCGACGTGGCAGGTGCCACAGGCGTAGTTAAACTGGCGACGGCCACGGGTGACCTGCTCCAGAGATAGCACAAGGGTATCTCCTTCAGGGTTGAGCAGAACGGTACGGGTGCCTTCATCTAGCTCAGCCGCGACAGCGTCTCCCATTACCAGGTGGCTGACAAAGAAGAGTGCGACCGCAACTAGCCAAATGCATCTCTTCAACATGGTTCTCCTCGAATGTATAGGGCTTGGGTATGAAATCAACACAGCTATGACAAGTCCAGAGCAGAATCTGGGGCTTTCCCTGGGGCAAAACTCCAGGTCTGGACCTAAGTTAGACCTAATCCAACGGAGCTTCCCCCATCAAATCATTCTTGTAATGTCTATCATGCCACCGAAGGGGGCCATTCCCAATATTTCCCGTTGGTAATTCGACCCGCAGATAGTCTACAGGTCGACACCAATATGGGTAGGTTTTGCTGCGCTGAGGCCGTTAGACCAGGGGGCATGGCCATCAGCCACCACCGGCGTGGAAACGGGCTGGTGCAGCCGAATCATCTGGGCCAGGGTTTGTTTGAGCTGGGTGCGCGGCACAATTAAGTCGACAAAGCCGTGGTCGCGCAGGTATTCGGCGGTTTGAAAGTCGTCGGGCAGTTTTTCGCGCAGGGTTTGCTCGACCACCCGGCGACCGGCAAAGCCAATAGTAGCCTTGGGCTCGGCCACAATGATGTCGCCCAGCATGGCAAAGCTGGCGGTAACGCCCCCCGTGGTGGGGTGGGTGAGCACGGGCACGTAGAGCAGCTTTGCGGCCTGGTGCTGCTGTAGCGCTCCAGAAATTTTGGCCATCTGCATCAGGCTGAGCATGCCCTCCTGCATGCGGGCCCCGCCTGAGGCGCAGACAATAATGACTGGGCTGCCCGCGGCCGTGCCGCGCTCGATCATGCGGGTCAGTTTTTCGCCCACTACCGAGCCCATGCTGCCGCCCATGAAGCGAAAGTCCATCACCCCGAGGGCCACCGGCAGGCCATCCAGCTCACCCAGGCCGGTTTGCACGGCGTCGGTGAGTTTGGTTTTGGCTTGGGTATCGCGCAGGCGATCGCCGTAGCCTTTACGGTCTTTAAACTTGAGCGGGTCTTGGGGCTGAATGTGTGTATCTAACGCCTGCCAGGTGTTGGCGTCGATCAGCTGGCGAATGCGCTCGTCGCTAAAAATGCGGTGGTGGTGGCCGCAGTCGCCACACACCCACTGGTTGGTGCGCAGGTCTTTGGTGTAAGTGAGTACGTCGCAGTGCTCACACTTGGTCCACAGGCCGTCGGCGATCTCGCGCTCCTGGCGGTCTTCGCTAATGGGGCCTGACTTTCGGCGATTGGCAAACCAGTCAAACAGAGACATGCGCGTGCGTTAGCTCAACGGCGACAAAACAATCTATCTAACAAAGTGTCCAAAATGAACACAACTCTCATCCTAGCGGGTTTGATCCGTCTGCGATAGATAGGTCCGGTCGGGGCTAATGCAGTAGCCCTTCACGGCGTCCGTCATGATGGCCCTGCAAAATTGGGTGCGATAGATGGTTACCCCCTCCAGACGAGCGTGGTGCAGATTGGCCCCACTCAGGTCGGCCTCGTCTAGCCTGACATCCTCTAGCGTGGCCCATCGGAGGTCGGCCTTCTTCAGGTTAGCCTGGCGCAAATCTAGCCCTTTGAGGGTAACCCCTACAAGATTGCAGTTGGGGCAGCGATTGGTCACGCGTAAATACCATACCCGCCAGACAGTGCCGGTGTGAAGTATCACCCAAAAGACGAACGTGGTGATTGGCAGCCAAAGGAATTTGGCCATGACGGCAACACAATGGGGAGGTTAGGTCGTCATCGCTTATTCTGTAGCCTGTACTACTATATTATCGCTATCCTGCCGGAGCTACTTGGTCGTCATGATGTAAACCCCATCCCAATCTTCTGGAGGCGGTTGCACCAGGTACTGCCGGGCGCGGCTCAGGTGCACAGCCACAGCCTTGTCGTGGGGCCGCATCTGCCGGGCCTGCTCAAATAGGTTTAGGGCGGTGTCAAACTGCATTGAGGTGTAGGCGCTGCGGGCCTTGGCGTAGAGGTCTAGAAAGGCTGCGGTGTCGGCGCTGAGGGGGTTGTCGCGCTGGTCGATGAGTTCGTAGATGCCGACGGCCTTCTGCTTGCCCTTCACCTGGGTGCGGTCTAGCTCCCGCACCCAAATCCGGTCGGCACAGAGGGCGTAGGTGTACTCGCTGAGCACAATGTCACAGCCGTACTCTTTGGTGACGCCCTCCAGGCGGGAGCTGAGGTTGACCCCGTCGCCGATGACGGTGTACTCCATTTTGCGCTGGGAGCCAATGTTGCCCGAGACCACCTCGCCCGAGCTAACCCCAATGCCAATGCGAATGTTGGGCTGACCCAGGGCACCGCGCTCGGCGTTAAACTTGGCCAGCCGCCGCCGCATGTCGAGGGCACTCTGCACCGCTGCCCAGGCGTGGTTGGTGAGGGGCAGGGGCGCGCCAAACACCGCCATCAGCGCGTCGCCGATAAACTTGTCAAGGGTGCCCTCGAAGTGAAACACCGACTCCACCATGGTTTCAAAGTAGGCGTTGAGCATTTCCACGACTTTGTCGGCTTCCAGGTCTTCGGTCAGGGTGGTGTAGCCGCGAATGTCCGAGAAGAGCACGGTGACGTCTTTGCGCTCGCCCTTCATGAGGAGATCGTCGCCCAGGGCCATCACCCGCTCGGCCACGCCGGGGGTCATATAGCGGTAGAGGGTGCTCTTCATTCGCTTTTCTTGGCTGATGTCTTCGAGCACCAGCAAGCCGCCCAGCACGCCGCCTTCCGGGTTAGTCAGGGGGTTGACGGTGAGATTGATGCTGCGCTCAATGCGCTGCACGAGGCCTTTGGGGACTGGAGGGGCGGCAGGATTGCCCCAGGCCCGATAAATTTCGGGATGGTTGGGATCGGGGAGGGCCAGCTCAGAGACGGGGTCTAGACCGGTACCAGGGCCGGGGGCGATCGCCACCTGTAGGCTCTGCTCGGGCACGTAGTGGCGTGCTCCTTTGCCCAGGCTATCCTCCAGGCGAAACCGCAGATTGTCAATAGGAATGGCTTCCCACACCGGGCGCTGCAGCAGGGCAGATTGCCAGCGATCGCGAATGGTGCGGCTGTGGTCGGTCTCTTCGGGGCAGCCGATCAGCTCCAGGGCGGCGTCGTTGATGGTGACAATGCGCCCTTCTAAGTCGGTGGAAACCACCGCGTCGGAGAGACTTTGCAGAATGTCTTTTTGGTACTGCTTTTCGACCAGCACGCTTTCAAACAGCTTGGCATTCTCCAGGGCCACGCCCGCCTGAATGTTAAAGGCCCGCATAAAGGCTTCGTCGGAGGTGGTGAAGGTGCCCTGGGCTTTGTTGATCAGCTGGGTGACGGCGATCAGCTTGCCGCCCGAGTCAAATACGGGCATGCAGAGAATATTGCGGGTGCGGTAGCCGGTGCGCTTGTCGGCGTCGGGGTTAAAGCGGGGGTCTTGGTAAGCATCGGGAATATTCAGCACCTCGCCTGTGGTGGCCACGTGGCCCACAATGCCGCTGCTGATGGGAATGCGCAGCTCTACCAGCGATTTGCCGTCGCCCGATTTTACCTTCGACCACAGATCGCCGCTCTCGTCGTCGATCAGCCACAGGGTGCTGCGATCGGCCTGCATCAGCTGACGGGCCTCTCCCATCACCGATTGCAGGGTCTTCTCCAGGTCTAAACTCTGCTCTAGGGACGAAATTGCCTTCAGCAGGGCCGCCACCCCCTTTTGGTTACGGGCGGCAATATAAAACGAGTTACAGCTTTCAAGAATCACCCCCAGGGACTCGGCAAATTCTTTGAAATGACGCTCGTCTTGGTCGTCAAAGGGGGTGTGGTTGAGCTTGTTGAGCAGCTGCACCACCGCCACAATATTGTCGGTTTTTTTGCTCAGCACCGGCATGCAGAGAATGCTGCGGGTGCGGTAGCCGTGCTTTTGGTCGTAGGTGCTGTCAAAGCGCTCGTCGGCGTAGGCGTCAGGGATGTTGAGCGGCGTGACGTTGGTGGCCACGTAACCTGAAATGCCTTTGCCCATGGGGACGCGAATTTCGAGCGATCGCTCCCCATCCCCCTGGGCAATTTTCGACCACAGCTCCTGCTTTTCGTGGTCCACCATGAAAATGGTGGTGCGCTCGGCCTGCAAAATTTGACCGATCTTGAGGGTAAACGCCTCTAAAATTTGCTCCAGCATGACCTCCAACGACTCGTTGTTGATCATGTCGATGGCGCGCAGAAAATGCTCAAACTCTGCCGTTATTTGGTCAAGCAGGCTGATGAACTGCGGGGTGGGCAGGTCGCGCACCCGGTTGGTGAGGGAACTGTGCTGGTTGACCAGGGACAGCGCGGTGATCATGCTGCGGTCGATCTGAGTTGCCATAGGAACCCTACTCAAGCGTGGCAAAGGGGAAGAACGAAAGCAATGGGCGCAGTTGGTCGTGGGGTAGGTTGAGGCGCGTGGGGGTAATTGGCCCGCT